>NZ_JBEOXI010000083.1:0-30606 GCF_040296465.1 Streptomyces sp. NPDC002130 | reverse complement strand
GACGGTCACGGTGACCGTCGGCCCGGGCTGCCCGTTCGGGGGCCCGCCGACGGGCGGCGGGCTGGTGGACTCGCAGTCGCCGAGGCCGTCGACCTCGAACCACACCTTGCCGTCCACCTTGGCGGTGATGTTCCCGCGCACACAGGCGCCGTTCACCGCGTGGGTGACCTTGCCGTCGACGGTGATGTCCTTGCCGTCGTCGGTCTCGCCCTCGCAGTCGACGGTCGCGACGGTCCGCTCACGCGCGGAGGGTGACGACTTCCCGCCGTTCTCCCCGTAGGAGGCGGTGCACGTGAGCCACCGCACGTCCGCCTTCTGCCGGTTGAGTTCCTTGGTCACGGTCTGGTCGGTGGTGTAGGCGACGGACGCGGCGCTGACGCTGCCGGGTTCGCAGGCGACGGCACCGCCCACGGCCACCACGGCGAACGTCGCCGCGACCGCAACCCGCCGGCCGCGCGGCCCCAGACGTTTCCTCCTCGAAGCCCCCATGGAGGGGAGCCTGCCACTGTCGCGGGCCGCGCGGTAGGGCGCAAAGGCGTCAGCCGCGCAGCAGCAGCCACTCCTGGAGCTCCACCAAGTTGCCCTCGGGGTCCTTGAGATGGGCCACCCGCATGCGGTCCGTCATGGGCGCCGGGCCGTGCAGCACCGTGGCGCCGCGCAGCGTGATCTCCTCGCAGTACGCGTCCAGCCCGTCCACCCGCAGCACGACCAGGGAACGGTGGCCGGCCGCCGTGTCGCCCAGTTCGTCGAGCACCTCGGCCATCATCGACCGGTCCTGCAAGGCGATCCCCGCAGAACCGACCGCGGGGCTGAACTTCTCGTACGGCCCGTCCGCCGCTCCCGACTGCGGTTTGAGGCCGAGGACCTCGCCGTAGAAGCGGTAACAGGCGGAGAAGTCGGTCACGAGCAGACGAACCTGTGCGAGCTCCACGGTGCCTCCAAGGGGATCAGGACCAGCGTCCGGTGCGTGCCAGGAGTACGGCCGCGGCGGCCGTCCCGGCGGTCGATGTGCGCAGCACACTGCGCCCGAGGCGGTACGGCTGCGCCCCCGCCTCCTCGAACAGCGCCAGCTCCTCCGGCGCCACGCCCCCCTCGGGCCCCACGACCAGCACGATCTCGCCGGTGGCCGGCAGGTCGGCCGTGGCCAGGGGTGTGTCCCCGCTCTCGTGCAGCACGGCGGCGAAGTCCGCCCCGGCCAGGAGGGCTGCGACCTGCTTGGTCGTGGCCGCCTCCGCGACCTCCGGGAAGCGCACCCGGCGGGACTGCTTGCCGGCCTCCCGGGCCGTGGCCCGCCACTTGCCCAGCGCCTTCTGCCCGCGTTCGCCCTTCCACTGCGTGATGCAGCGCGACGCCGCCCAGGGCACGATCGCGTCGACGCCGGTCTCGGTCATCGTCTCGACGGCGAGTTCCCCCCGGTCGCCCTTGGGCAGCGCCTGGACGACGGTGACGCGGGGCTGTTCCGCGGGCTCCTCGTGCACCGAGTCCAGCTGGAGGATCAGCCGGTCCTTGCCCTCGGTGTCGAGCACGACGCAGTCCGCCCAGCGGCCGGACCCGTCCGTGAGGACGACGTCCTCACCGGCGCGCAGCCGCTTCACGGAGACGGCGTGCCGCCCTTCCGGACCGTCGAGGACGTACCGGCCGCCACCGCCCGCTTGGAAGTCCTCGACCACGAACACCGGCGCGGTCACAGCACGCCCCCGCCCGTCAACGAGGCCCGTGCGGCGGCCAGTTCACCGGCCAGCACCTCCACCAGCTGCCCGGCGGGCAGCTCCCGCGCCATCCGGTGCCCCTGCCCGGCCCACAGCGCCATGCCCTGCGCGTCCCCGGCCTTGGCGGCGGCCTTGCGCAGCGGCGAGGTGAGGTGGTGGATCTCGGGGTAGGCGGCGGGCGCGTACGGGCCGTGCTCGCGCACGAACCGGTTGACGAGCCCGCGTGCGGGGCGGCCGGAGAAGGCCCGGGTCAACTCCGTGCGCACGAACAGGGGGTTGGTCAGCGCCTGCTTGTGCAGGGCGTTCGCCCCCGACTCGGGCGTGGCGAGGAAGGCGGTGCCCAGCTGGGCCGCGCTCGCGCCCGCGGCGAGGACACCGGCGATCTGGCCGCCGCGCATGATGCCGCCGGCGGCGACGATCGGGATGCTCACGGCCTCACGGACCTGGGCGATCAGCGACAGCAGGCCGATACCGGAACCGTCCGTCTCGGGGATGTCCCGGTGGGTGCCCTGGTGGCCGCCGGCCTCGACGCCCTGGGCGATGACCCCGTCCGCACCCGCCCGCTCCACGGCCCGGGCCTCGTCGGGGGTGGTCGCGGCGGCCAGGACGAAGGTGCCGACGCGGTGCAGGGTGTCGACGACCTCGCGGCTCGGCACACCGAAGTGGAACGACACCACCGGTACGGGGTTGTCGCGCAGCACCACGAGCTTGGCCTCGAAACCGTCGTCGCGTCCGCTGTCCGGGTCGCCGAGCTCGGCCTCGTACCAGGTGGCCTCGCCGGCCAGCTGGTGGGCGTAGACGTCGACGGCGGCGGGGTCGGCATACTCCGGCTGCGGCATGAAGACGTTGATGCCGAAGGGCCTGCCGGTGAGGCTCCGGAGCTGCTTGATCTCCTGGTACATCCCGTCGGCGGTCTTGTACCCGGCGGCCAGGAATCCGAGCCCGCCCGCCTCGCACACGGCCGCGGCGAGCTGCGGTACGGAGACGCCGCCCGCCATGGGGGCCTGCACGATCGGGTGGGGGAAGAGATCGGTCAGTGCGGAGGACATGACGGCATGTTGTCACGTCCTCCGAACAACTCCGAAACCGGCCTGCCGACTGGCATAGACCAGAAGCACGCCCGGCGTCAGCGCCCGTTGAAGGCGTCCTTCAGCCGAGAGAACAACCCTTGCTGCCCCGGCTGGAACTGCCCCGTGGGCCGTTCCT
This sequence comes from Streptomyces sp. NPDC002130, assembly GCF_040296465.1. NCBI lineage: Bacteria > Bacillati > Actinomycetota > Actinomycetes > Kitasatosporales > Streptomycetaceae > Streptomyces > Streptomyces sp. NPDC002130. The sequence goes on along the minus strand of NZ_JBEOXI010000083.1, from coordinate 27,691 downwards.
CGCCGCGGAGTTTGGAGAGCTCGCGCAGCAGGCGCTCCTGCTCCGGGTCGAGCTTGGTCGGGGTCTGGACCTCGACGTGGACGATGAGGTCGCCGCGTCCGCCGCCGCGCAGATGCGTGACGCCCCGGCCGTGCAGCGGGATCGACTGGCCGGACTGGGTGCCCGGGCGGATGTCGACCTCCTCCATGCCGTCGAGCGTCTCCAGCGGCACCTTCGTGCCGAGGGACGCCGCCGTCATCGGGATCGTCACCGTGCAGTGCAGGTCGTCGCCGCGCCGCTGGAACGTGCTGTGCGGCAGCTCGTGGATCTCGACGTAGAGGTCACCGGCCGGACCGCCACCGGGGCCGACCTCGCCCTCGCCGGCGAGCTGGATGCGCGTGCCGTTGTCGACACCGGCCGGGATCTTGACCGTGAGCGTGCGGCGGGACCGCACGCGGCCGTCGCCCGCGCACTCCGGGCACGGGGTCGGGACGACCGTGCCGAAGCCCTGGCACTGCGGGCACGGGCGGGACGTCATGACCTGGCCCAGGAAGGACCGGGTGACCTGCGAGACCTCACCGCGGCCGCGGCACATGTCACACGTCTGGGCGGAGGTGCCCGGGGCCGCGCCCTCACCGCTGCAGGTGTTGCAGACGACGGCCGTGTCGACCTGGATGTCCTTCGTCGTACCGAAGGCCGCCTCGTCGAGCTCGACCTCGATACGGATCATCGCGTCCTGGCCGCGGCGGGTGCGCGAGCGCGGTCCGCGCTGCGACGCCGTGCCGAAGAACGCGTCCATGATGTCCGAGAAGTTCCCGAAGCCGCCGGCTCCGAAGCCGCCCGCGCCGCCGCCACCGGCCTGCGAGAGCGGGTCGCCACCGAGGTCGTAGACCTGCTTCTTCTGCGGGTCCGACAGCACCTCGTAAGCGGCGTTGATCTCCTTGAACCGCTCCTGGGTCTTCGGATCGGGGTTGACGTCCGGGTGCAGCTCGCGGGCGAGCCGCCGGAAGGCCTTCTTGATCTCTTCCTGCGACGCGTCGCGGCGCACGCCGAGTACGGCGTAGTAGTCCGTGGCCACTACGACTCCGCCAGGATCTGTCCGACGTACCGTGCCACTGCGCGTACCGCTCCCATCGTTCCCGGGTAGTCCATGCGGGTCGGTCCGACCACGCCGAGCTTGGCGACTGCCTCGCCGCCCGAACCGTAGCCGACCGACACGACGGACGTGGAGTTGAGTCCTTCGTGGGCGTTCTCGTGACCGATCCGTACGGTCACGCCCGGATCCTTCGCCTCGCCGAGCAGCTTGAGGAGCACGACCTGCTCCTCCAGCGCCTCCAGCACCGGCCGGATCGTGAGAGGGAAGTCATGCCCGAAGCGGGTCAGATTGGCGGTGCCGCCGATCATCAGCCGCTCCTCGTTCTCCTCGACGAGCGTCTCCAGAAGTGTGGAGAGCACCGTGGAGACCGTACCCCGGTCCTCGTGCTCGAACGCCTCGGGGAGATCCTCCACCAGACTCGGCACATCCGCGAAACGGCGGTTCGCCACGCGGCTGTTGAGCCGCGCGCGCAGATCCGCGAGCGAGGCGTCGCCGAAGGGCGCCGGGCAGTCGACGACCCGCTGCTCGACCCGTCCGGTGTCCGTGATCAGCACGAGCATCACGCGCGCGGGCGCCAGGGAGAGCAGCTCCACGTGCCGCACGGTCGAGCGGGTCAGCGACGGGTACTGCACGACGGCGACCTGACGCGTGAGCTGCGCGAGCAGCCGTACCGTACGCGCCACGACGTCGTCGAGGTCGACGGCACCCTCGAGGAAGTTCTGGATCGCGCGCCGCTCGGGCGCTGTCATCGGCTTGACGCCGGCGAGCTTGTCGACGAACAGCCGGTAGCCCTTGTCGGTGGGGATGCGCCCGGCACTGGTGTGCGGCTGGGCGATGTACCCCTCGTCCTCGAGGGCCGCCATGTCGTTGCGGACGGTGGCCGGGGAGACGCCCAGGCTGTGCCGCTCGGTGAGGGCCTTGGAGCCCACCGGCTCCTCGGTGCCGACGTAGTCCTGGACGATGGCGCGCAGCACCTGAAGCCTGCGTTCACTGAGCATCGCGCACACCTCCAGAAGTCTCCGCCTGCTTGCCCTGCCGGTCCGGCCTGGCACTCTGCGCGTGCGAGTGCCAGCATCCCCGGCCCAGTGTACGGCGGTGGGGTACACCCCCGGCAAGGCTGGTCGTGCGGCGCCGTGCCCCGAGCGGGGCGCACCGCTAGCGTCGCCGTATGACGGTGACTTGGGAAGACCTCGGATGGGAGCGCGTGGCCGCTGGAGTGGGGCGGTGCCGGCTGCCGGTGTGGGACTGCACGATCGGGCTGGTCGCCGGCGAGGGGGCGGTCCTCATGATCGACGCGGGGTCGAGCCTCGCCGAGGGCGCGAAACTGGGCGCGCAGGCGCGGGCGCTCACGGGTCACCGTGTGACACATCTCGCGCTGACCCATCCGCACTTCGACCATGTCTTCGGCACCGCGGCGCTCCCGGACACCGAGGTGTTCGGCGCGGTGGGCGTGGACGCGGTGCTGTCGCGGGTGCGGGACCGCGAGGAACTGCGCGAGGACGCGGTGCGCCAGGGCCTGGCGGCGCCCACGGCCGAGAAGGCGGCGGAGCGGCTGGTCCCGCCCGGCCACCTGGTCTCCGGCGAGTGGACGCTCGACCTGGGCGGCGGCCGGCAGGTGCTGCTGGCGAACGTCGGGCCGGGGCACACCGCGCACGACCTGGCGGTGCTGGTGCCCGGTGATCCGGAAGTGGTGTTCTGCGGCGATCTGGTCGAGGAGTCCGGCGAGCCCCAGGCGGGCCCGGACGCGGTGCCGTCGCAGTGGCCTGCCGCCCTCGACCGGCTGCTCGACCTGGGTGGTGAGGACGCGGTGTACGTGCCCGGTCACGGAGCGGTGGTGGACGCGGCGTTCGTGCGGGCGCAACGGGACGCGCTGGCGGCGCGTTTCGGCGTGTCGCGGTGATCGCCGTCCGCCTTCTCCTATCGTCATTCGAATGCGCCAGTACTCCGCCGATCTGACCCCGCCGTGGAAGAAGCCGAAGCCGGTGCCCGAGGTCGCGGCGGAGCCGGGCCTGGTGGTGGAGGAGCCGGGGACCGGTTTCTGCGGCGCGGTGATCCGCTGCGAGGCGGGCACGGTGACGCTGGAGGACCGCTTCGGCAAGCACCGGGTGTTCCCGATGGAGCCGCGCGGTTTCCTCCTGGAGGGCAGGGTGGTGACCCTCGTCCGCCCCGCGCCCGGCGGCCCGGCGCGTCCCACCCGCACGGCCTCGGGGTCGGTCGCCGTCCCCGGCGCACGGGCCCGCGTGGCCCGCGCCGGCCGCATCTACGTCGAGGGCCGCCACGACGCCGAGCTGGTGGAGAAGGTGTGGGGCGACGACCTGCGCATCGAGGGCGTGGTCGTGGAGTACCTGGAGGGCGTCGACGACCTGCCGTCGATCGTCGAGAGCTTCGCCCCCGGCCCGGACGCGCGGCTGGGCGTCCTCGTGGACCACCTGGTCCCGGGCTCGAAGGAGTGGCGCATCGCACAGTCGGTGACGAGCGAGCACGCCCTGGTCGTGGGCCACCCCTACATCGACATCTGGGAGGCGGTGAAACCGTCGTCCCTGGGCATCGAAGCGTGGCCCCGGGTGCCGCGCGGGCAGGACTGGAAGACCGGGGTGTGCCGGGCATTGGGCTGGCCGGAGAACACGGGGGCGGCCTGGCAGCGGATCCTGTCGGGCGTCCACTCGTACAAGGACCTGGAACCGGAGCTGCTGGGCCGGGTGGAAGAACTGATCGACTTCGTCACTGCGTAGCTGCCCAACCGCCTGACAGCGGGCCTACACGCCGCCCCAGCTGCGCGCCTGCACGCCTCCCCAGCTGCGGGCATGCGTGCCGCCCCAGCTGCGGGCATGCGTGCCGCTAAGGGCGGCACGGGTGGGCGCAGCGGCACCTCGTCGCGCCGAGTTGCGCATCGCCCTGCCCCCGGCACCGACCCCGAGCACCTCAGTCCACGAGGTCCCGGACAACCCCGTCCGCCAGCAGCCGCCCGCGCAAGGTCAGCACAGCCCGACCCTCCGCATAGGGCCCCTCCTGGAGCAACCCTTCGGACAAGGCCCGCCGAGACGCCGCGATCCCCTCCTCCCGCAGCAGCGACAACGGCACCCCCTCCCGAAGCCGCAGCTCCAGCAGGATCCGCTCGACCCTCCGGTCCTCATCGGACAGCAGCTCCCGCCCGGCCCCCGGCGACCTCCCCGAAGCCAGCGCAGCCGCATACGCCCCCGGATGCTTCACGTTCCACCACCGCACCCCGCCCACATGGCTGTGCGCACCGGGACCGGCCCCCCACCAGTCGGCCCCCCGCCAGTACAGCTCGTTGTGCAGGCACCGCCCGGCCCGAGAGGTCGCCCAGTTCGACACCTCGTACCACTCGAAGCCCGCGCCCGAGAGAACCTCGTCCGCGATCAGGTACCGGTCGGCATGCACGTCATCGTCGGTCATCGGCACCTCGCCCCGACGAATGCGCCGCGCGAGCTGCGTCCCCTCCTCGACGATCAACGCGTACGCACTGACATGATCCGGCCCAGCCCCCAGCACCGCGTCCAGCGATGCCCGCCAGTCGTCGTCGGACTCGCCGGGCGTGCCGTAGATCAGGTCGAGGTTGACATGCTCGAACCCGGCCGCCCGGGCCTCCGCCACACAGGCCTCGGGCCGCCCCGGGGTGTGCGTACGGTCCAGCACCTTCAGCACGTGCTGCCGCGCACTCTGCATCCCGAAGGAGATCCGGTTGAAGCCCCCCTCGCGCAGGGCGGCCAGGTACGCGGGATCGACCGACTCCGGGTTCGCCTCGGTCGTGACCTCGGCGTCCTCCGCCAGCCCGAACTCGTCCCGCACGGCCGTCAGCATCCGTACGAGGTCACCGGCGTCCAGCAGCGTGGGCGTGCCGCCGCCCACGAACACCGTCCGCACCGGCCGCGGATCGTCCCCCAGCACCTTGCGCGCCAGCCGGATCTCGTCGGCCAGCGTCTCGGCGTAGTTGTCGCGGGACGCCAGCACGCCGCCGGTGCCGCGCAGCTCGGTGGCGGTGTACGTGTTGAAGTCGCAGTAGCCGCAGCGGGTCGCGCAGTACGGGACGTGCAGGTAGAACCCGAGCGGGCGATCTGCGGCCCCGGCGAGGGCGGACGCGGGCAGCGCGCCGTCGTCGGGGACGGGCTCGCCGTCGGGGAGTGCGGAAGGCATGCCTTCCATTGTCCAGCACCCGGGCGGTCAGTCCGCCTGGAGCACCAGCAGTGCCAGATCGTCCGCAGGGGGCCGCGCCCCGAACTCGTGCACCAGCCGTTTGATCCGCTCGGCTATCAGCTCCGCGTCCAGGCCGGCGCACCCGGCCAGCGCCGCCGCGAGCCCGTCCCCGTCGTCGAACTGGCGCGAGCCCGAGCGGCGCTCGGTCACTCCGTCGGTGACGCACAGCAGGGTGTCGCCGGAACGCAGCTCGAAGGTGTCGCTGGTGTAGGTGGCGTCCTCGACGACGCCGAGGAGGGTCTGGGGCTGCGCGACCGTGTGCACCTCGCCGCCCGCCCCCAGCAGCAGGGGCAGCGGGTGCCCGGCGGAGGCGACGGTGCAGCGGACACCGCCGTCGAAGGGGACGAGCTCGCCGTAGAGCAGGGACAGGAAGCGCGTCTGGGGACCGTCGCCGGGCGGGGTCGGACGCGCCCCGGCGGCCACCAGCGCACGAGCCGCCGCGTCGGCGGCCTCCGTGGCGTCGTCGAGCAGGAGCTGGTTGAGGCGGTCGAGGACGTCGGCGACCCGGTAGCCCTCGCGGGCCAGCAGCCGCAGCCAGGGCCGGGCCAGGCCGATCACGACGGCCGCCTCGGGGCCCTTGCCCTGGACGTCGCCGACGGCGAAGCACCAGCGGCCGTCGCCGGCCGGGAAGAGGTCGTAGAAGTCGCCGCTGGGACCGCCCTTGTCGCACGGCTCGTAGACGAGGGCGCTGCGCACGCCGGGGATCTCGGCCACGGCACCGGGCAGCAGCCCGCGCTGGAGCACGGCACTGATGGTGGCCTGCCGGGCGTACTGGCGGGCGGCGCCGATGGCGAGGGCCACCCGGCGGCTGAGGTCCTCGACGAGGCCGGTGATCTCGTCGGGGAAGCCGGCCGGCCCGGACCGCCCGATGACGAGGGTGCCCAGCGGGCGTCCCCCGGCGACCAGGCGGTACGCGAGGGCCGAACCGGGCTCGCCGTCCCCGAGCGCCTCGCCGGGCCAGGGACAGTCGACGGGCCCGGATCCGCCCTGGTCCCGGCCGCGCTCGAACGGGGACGCGCCCAACGGATCGAACGGTTGCGGAGGGTCCTTCTCCAGGGCGCGGCGCAGTTCCTCGATGCGGTTCTCGCTGCCGTGCCAGACCCGGGCGAGGCGCGGTCCGCCCAGGCCGGCTCCGCCGCTCCAGCCGCCGGCGGTGGCCTCGTCCTCCAGCCACACCGCGCACCAGTCGGCCAGGCGGGGCACGATCAGCTGTCCGGCGAGCGCCGCGACGAGGTCCTCGTCGAGCTGTCCGGCGAGCAGGTCGGAGGCCTCGGCGAGGAAGGACAGGGCGCCGCGGCCGAGCCAGGCGCCGTCGGGCCCGTTCCGTCCGTCCCGGTTCTCGTGCCGGTCCCGCCAGTCCCGGAGGTCGTTCCAGTCACGCAGGTCACGGGACTCCCCTGAGCCAGGCCTGGGTTGTGTCTCTCCGCCGCGGCCCGGGTTCTCCCGGTCCTGGCCCGAGTCCCGCGCCCCTTCGCCGTCCCCTGAGCCCCAGAACTCTCCGGCGGCCCGACAGTCCCACGGCTCTCGATACTCACGGGAACCCCACCGCTCGCCGCTGCCCCGTGGGCCCCACGAGGCTCGCTGCGCACGGCGGTCCCATGGGTCTTCGCCGCCGCGCCCGGACCGCAGGGACTCCTCCGCCTCCTCGCCCGGGCGCGGTTCGGGTGCCAGGATCTCCGCCATCCGCAGGCCGCGCGCCAGCGTGTGCTCCCCGGCGTACGCCTCGATCTGCTCGCCCGCCGCGCACCCGCCGGCGGGCAGCCGGGCCCACACGGTCTTGCGGCCCGTGCGGTACGTGACCCCCCACGCCTCGGAGAGCGCGCCGACGAGCCGCAGGCCACGCCCGTACTCGGGGGTGTCGTGCGGCGTCTCCGGCTCGCCGCCGCGCGGGGCACGGGAGGGATGGTGGTCGGAGACCTCGACGACGACCGCGGCCGTGTCCGGGGCGCCGCCCGCGTCGCCTTCCAGCCGGAACTCCGTCACGACGTCGGTGCCGGCGTGCACGACGGCGTTGGTGACGAGTTCACTGACGACGAGCGTGGCGTCGTCGGCGAGGCGGTCGGTGAGGTGCTCGGCGCCGGGCAGTCCGAGCCCGGTCCACTCGGCGAGAGCCGCGCGCACCAGGGCGCGGGCGGCGCCCGGGGCGAGGGAACTGCCGGACAGGGTCGCGTGCGCCCGCGCGCGCTCCGGTGCGGGCGCCTCGGCGGCGGACCCGGGCGCCGCGCAGGCGGGCGTGCGGGTATCGGAGCCGAGCGCCCCGGCGGACGGCGTCAGCACCTCCGCGGACGGTGCCGGCTCCTCGGGAACGGGCCCCTCCTGGACGGGCACGGGCGTCTCCCAAGCGGGTGCAGGCGCTTCTGAGGCACAGGAGGCGGTCTCCCGTTGCGTCGGAATGGCCCCCATGGACAGCTCCCCGGGCAGTTCGTACGAATACGCCACAGTCGATGCCGACAGAGTGACAGACTGGCCACGCCCATAAGCGCCGAGTTACCGAAGTGGGCCGCCATGAGTGAGAACCGTGCTACTCCTGTGGTCGAAGACCGGTACGAAGACGGTCAGATTCGTGCATCCGATCTGCGCCCCCTGCTCGCCGCCATGACCGCCGCACGCGACGGCGACTTCACCAAGGTGCCGGAATCAGGCCACGGGATGGTCGCCGAACTGACCGCTGTCTACAACCAGATCATGGACCGCAGCGTCCACTTCACCTTCGAGGTGCAGCGCGTCCGGCGGGAACTGGTGCGGCACGGCCGGCTCGACGAGCGGCTCTCGGCCAGCCCGGGCCAGGGCCTGTGGACGTCCCGGGTCAACGACGTGAACCAGTTGCTCGACGCCCTGGTCGCCCCGGCGGCGAACGCCACGCGTGTGCTGGACGCGGTGGCCGGCGGCGATCTGACCCAGCGGGTCGATCTGCACGACGGGACGCGGCAGTTGCGCGGCGATCTGCGGCGCCTGGGCCGGGCCGTGAACAAGATGGTGGACCAGCTGTCCCTGTTCACCGGCGAGGTGACGCGGGTGGCCCGCGAGGTGGGCACCGAGGGCCGGCTAGGTGGACGGGCCAAGGTGCAGGGCCTGTCGGGCAGTTGGCGGGACGTGACGGAGGCCGTCAACACGATGGCGTCCCGGCTGACGGCCCAGGTCCGGGACATCGCGGCGGTGACGACCGCGGTGGCCCGCGGCGACCTGACCCGTACGGTCACGGTGGAGGCGACCGGCGAGCTGCTGGAGCTGAAGCTGACCGTCAACACCATGGTCGACCAGCTGTCCGCCTTCGCCGACGAGGTCACCCGGGTGGCCCGCGAGGTCGGCACCGAGGGCCAGCTGGGCGGCCGGGCGCAGGTGCGGGGCGTGTCCGGGGTGTGGAAGGACCTCACCGACAACGTCAACTTCATGGCGTCGAACCTGACCTCGCAGGTCCGCAACATCGCCCAGGTGACGACGGCCGTGGCCAACGGCGACCTGTCCCAGAAGATCACGGTCGCCGCGCAGGGCGAGATCCTGGAGCTGAAGTCGACCATCAACACGATGGTGGACCAGCTCTCCGCCTTCGCCGACGAGGTCACCCGCGTCGCCCGCGAGGTCGGCACCGAGGGCAACCTCGGCGGCCGGGCGCAGGTGCGTGGGGTCTCCGGCGTCTGGAAGGACCTCACCGACAACGTCAACTTCATGGCGGACAACCTCACCTCGCAGGTCCGCAACATCGCCCTGGTCTCCACCGCCGTCGCGCAGGGCGACCTCGGCAAGAAGATCACCGTGGAGGCCAAGGGCGAGATCCTGGAGCTGAAGTCCACGATCAACACGATGGTCGACCAGCTGTCCGCCTTCGCCGACGAGGTCACCCGCGTCGCCCGCGAGGTCGGCACGGAAGGCAACCTCGGCGGCCAGGCGCAGGTGCGGGGCGTGTCCGGTGTCTGGAAGGACCTCACCGACAACGTCAACTTCATGGCGCTGAACCTGACTTCCCAGGTCCGGAACATCGCCCAGGTCACCACCGCCGTCGCCAACGGCGACCTGTCGAAGAAGATCACGGTCGACGCGCGCGGCGAGATCCTCGAACTGAAGGACACCGTCAACACGATGGTGGAGCAGCTGCGCGCCTTCGCCGACGAGGTGACGCGGGTGGCCCGGGAGGTCGGCACCGACGGGCGGCTCGGCGGGCGGGCCCAGGTGCTGGGCGTCTCCGGCGTCTGGCGGGACCTTACGGACAACGTCAACTACATGGCCGACAACCTCACCTCCCAGGTGCGCAACATCGCCCAGGTCGCGACGGCCGTGGCGCAGGGCGACCTGTCCCGGAAGATCGACGTGGACGCGCGCGGCGAGATCCTGGAGTTGAAGACCACCATCAACACGATGGTCGACACGCTGTCCTCCTTCTCCTCGGAGGTCACGCGCGTCGCCCGCGAGGTCGGCTCCGAGGGGCGACTGGGCGGCCAGGCCCGGGTGGAGGGCGTCTACGGCACCTGGAAGCGCCTGACGACGAACGTCAACGAACTCGCCTCCAACCTCACCACCCAGGTCCGGGCCATCGCCGAGGTCGCCTCCGCCGTGGCCCAGGGCGACATGTCCCGCTCGATCACGGTGGAGACGCAGGGCGAGGTCGCCGAGCTGAAGGACAACATCAACCTGATGGTGGCCAACCTGCGCGAGACGACCCGCGCCAAGGACTGGCTGGAGTCCAACCTGGCCCGGCTCGCCGCCCTGATGCAGGGCCACCGGGACCTGATGGAGGTCGCCGACCTGATACTGCGCGAGCTGACCCCGCTGGTGAACGCCCAGTACGGGGCGTTCTACCTGGCCGACCCGGAGGAGGACGGCGCCACGGTCCCCACCAAGGGGCTGGCGTTCATCGCCGGCTACGGCGCCGCCCAGGACGCGACCGTCGAGACCGGCGGCCTGCCGGTGCACGGCCTGGTCGCGCAGGCGGCCCGGGAGAAGAAGCGCATCCTGGTGGAGGGCGCCCCGCCCGACTACATCAAGATCAACAGCGGGCTGGGCGAGGCGGCTCCGACCACGATCGTCATCATCCCGATCCTCTTCGAGGACAAGCTCCTCGGCGTCATCGAACTCGCCTCCTTCTCCCGCTTCTCCGACGTGCACCTGGCGTTCTTCGACCAGTTCGTCAACACCATCGGCGTCGCCATCAACACGATCATCGCCAACTCCCGCACGGAGTCGCTGCTCGGCGAGTCCCAGCGCCTGGCCATGCAGCTCCAGGAACGCTCGGACGAACTCCAGAAGCAGCAGGGCGAACTGCAGCGCTCCAACGCCGCACTGGAGGAGAAGGCCGCCCTGCTGGCCACGTCCTCGCAGTACAAGTCGGAGTTCCTGGCCAACATGTCCCACGAGTTGCGCACGCCGCTGAACTCGCTGCTGATCCTGGCCCGGCTGCTCTCCGACAACCCGGACGGCCATCTCTCCGACCAGGAGGTGCAGTTCGCCACGACCATCCACCGCTCGGGCTCGGACCTGCTGCAGCTGATCAACGACATCCTGGACCTGTCGAAGATCGAGGCCGGCCGGATGGACGTACGCCCCAAGCGGCTCCCGCTCATCAAGCTGCTCGACTACGTCCACGCCACCTTCCGGCCCCTCACCCTCGACCGGGGGCTCGCCTTCGAGATCGCGGTCGGCGAGGACGTACCGCGCGAGATGTACTCGGACGAGCAGCGCCTCCAGCAGATCCTGCGCAACCTCCTCTCCAACGCGATCAAGTTCACCGCGTCCGGCAAGGTGGAGCTGCGGGTGGACCGGGTGCAGGACGCCGAGCACCGCTACGTCCGGGAAACGGACGACGTCATCGCGTTCTCGGTGTCCGACACCGGCATCGGGATCGCGCCGGAGAAACTCCCGGTGATCTTCGAGGCGTTCCAGCAGGCCGACGGCACCACCAACCGCAAGTACGGCGGGACCGGCCTCGGCCTGTCCATCAGCCGGGAGATCGCGGGCCTGCTCGGCGGCCGGATCGTCGCCGAGAGCGAACCCGGGAAGGGCTCCACGTTCACCCTGTACGTGCCGGTCGTCAGCCCGGGCCACACCGCGCCCGCACCCGTGCCCGAGGACCGCGCCGACCTGCCGCTGCCCCTCCAGCCGACCGCCGGGACCTTCCCGGTCGCGCACGAGACGGACGACGCCTGGCCGTCACCGACGAAGCTGGAGGCGTGGACGACCGGCCGGCCGGGCCGGATCCTCGCCGGGCGGCGGGTGCTGATCGTCGACGACGACATCCGCAACGTCTTCGCCCTCACCCATGTCCTGGGCCGGGTCGGCATGACCGTGCTCTACGCGGAGAACGGCCGCGAGGGCATCGAGACGCTGGAGCGCAGCGCCGACGTCGAACTGGTCCTGATGGACATCATGATGCCGGAGATGGACGGCTACGAGACCATCTCCGCGATCCGCCGCACACCCCGCTGGTCGGGCCTGCCGATCGTGGCCTTGACCGCCAAGGCGATGCCCGGCGACCGGGAGAAGTCCATCGCCCGCGGGGCCAACGACTACGTACCCAAGCCGGTGGACATCGACGGCCTGCTGACGGTCGTGTGCGAACTACTGGACCCCGAGGGCACGGAAGAAGAGGCATGAGCAGCACGCCCACCCACCCCGAACGCGCCGGAATCCTCCTGGTCGACGACATGGAGGACAACCTGACCGCCCTGGAGGCCGTCCTCGCCTCCCTCAACGAGCCGCTGGTACGGGCCCGTTCGGGCGAGGAGGCGATGAAGGCCCTGCTGCGGCAGCCGATCGCCCTGGTCCTGCTCGACATCCGCATGCCCGGCATGGACGGCTTCGAGACGGCCGCCCACATCAAACGCCTCGGCCAGACCCGGGACGTCCCGATCATCTTCCTCACCGGCGCGGACGACGACGCGGGCTACGCCTTCCGCGGCTACGCGACCGGCGCCGCCGACTACGTGACCAAGCCCTTCGACCCGTGGGTGCTCAGGGCAAAGGTCAGCGTCTTCCTGGACCTCTACCGCAAAGGAAGAGAGGTGGAACGCCTGAGGACGGAGATCCAGGACTTGAAACGCAGGGTGGGAGAAGTCACCTAGGGGCGCGGGGAACTGCGCGAGCGACCACAACGAACCCGCAGTCGCTCGATCAGCGCCGCCACCCCCTACGCCTCGCGAGACCCGTCGTACATCTCCTCGATCAGATGCTTGTACTCCCGCTCCACAACGGGCCGCTTCAGCTTCAGACTCGGCGTGATCTCACCGTGCTCGACATCGAGATCCCGCGGCAGAAGGCGGAACTTCTTGATGGTCTGCCACCGCTGAAGCCCCTCATTCAGCTGCTTCACGTACCCGTCGACCATCTCGACGGTCACCGGCGCCGCCACGATCTCCGCGTACGACTTCCCCGCCAGCCCGTTGTCCTTGGCCCACTCGGTGATGGCGACCTCGTCGAGCGCGATCAGCGCCGTGCAGAAATTCCGGTCGGCCCCGTGCACCAGGATGTTGGACACGTACGGGCACACCGCCTTGAACTGCCCCTCGACCTCCGCCGGGGCGATGTACTTGCCGCCCGAGGTCTTGATGAGGTCCTTCTTGCGGTCGGTGATCCGCAGGTATCCGTCGGGCGACAGCTCGCCGATGTCCCCGGTGTGGAACCAGCCGTCCGCCTCCAGCACCTCGGCGGTCTTCTCGGGCAGCTTGTGGTAGCCCTCCATGATGCCCGGGCCGCGCAGCAGGATCTCCCCGTCGTCGGCGATCCGCACCTCCGTGCCGGGCAGCGGCTTGCCGACCGTGCCGGTGCGGTAGGCCTCGCCCGGGTTCACGAAGGACGCTGCCGAGGACTCGGTCAGGCCGTAGCCCTCCAGGATGTGGATGCCGGCGCCCGAGAAGAAGTAGCCGATCTCCGGCGCGAGGGCGGCGGAACCGGAGACGCAGGCCCGCAGGTTCCCGCCGAAGGCCTCGCGGATCTTGGCGAACACCAGCGCGTCGGCGACCTTGTGCTTAGCGCCCAGCCCGAACGGCACGGACGCGGTCCCGGTCCGCCGGAAGTTGTCCTGCGCGGCCTTGGCGTACTCGCGGGCCACCTCGGCCGCCCACTGGAAGATCTTGTATTTGGCGCCGCCGCCCGCGCGGGCCTTCGCGGCCACGCCGTTGTAGACCTTCTCGAAGATGCGCGGCACGGCCGCCATGTACGTCGGCTGCACCACCGGCAGGTTCTCGATGATCTTGTCGACCCGGCCGTCCACGGCGGTGACGTGACCGACCTCGATCTGCCCGGAGGTCAGCACCTTGCCGAAGACATGCGCGAGGGGCAGCCACAGGTACTGCACGTCCTCGCCGCTGACCAGCCCGGTCGCGGCGATCGCCTTCGCCATGTACGACCAGTTGTCGTGCGGCAGGCGCACGCCCTTGGGGCGGCCCGTGGTGCCGGAGGTGTAGATGAGGGTGGCCAGCTGGTCCTTGGTGATCGCGCCGACCCGCTCCTTGATCAGGTCGGGGTCCTTCTCGAGCCGGGCCGCGCCGCGCTTCTCCAGCTCGTCCAGGGTGAGGATCCAGTCGGCGGTCTCCACACCGGCCCCGTCGATCACCACGACATGCGTCAGCTCGGGCAGCTCGGCGCGCTTCTCCTGGGCCTTGGCCAGCTGCTCGGCGTTCTCCGCGATCAGCACCCGGCTCTCGGAGTCCGACAGGATGAACGCGGACTCGTCGGCGTTGGTCTGCGGGTACACCGTGGTCGTGGCCGCGCCGGCGCACATGATGCCGAGGTCGGCGAGGATCCACTCGATCCGGGTGCCGGCGGCGAGGGCGACGCGCTGCTCGGGCTGTACGCCCAGCTCGATGAGGCCCGCCGCGATGGCGTAGACCCGCTCGGCGGACTGCGCCCAGGTCAGTGACTTCCAGTCGTCCGGCCCCTGGCCCGACGACGGGACCGGATACCGATAGGCCTCGGCGTCCGGCGTGGCCGTCACGCGCTCCAGGAAGAGGCCCGCCACGGACGGCGGACGGTTCTCGATCAGGGTCTGTGCGTCGCTCACGACATCCTCCGGGGCCCGCGACAATGCGGCTGGCTCAGGTGCGGCTGGGTTCGCTCACGAGCTCTTGTTTAACTCGCGAGTAACTATCGAGCAGGGATCAGAGTAAAGGGCGACCGCCCCCTACGTAAGGGGCCGCGGCCTGTCACTTCCTACAGAGAGCTACCCCACGTACGCACAGGGCCCGCCGCACTTTCGCACGGCAGGCCCCTGTTCAACCCGGATTGCGGTGTAACCCTCGGTAATCTGTGATTACTTCTTGCCCTTGCCCGACCCCGCGCTGTCATCACTCGACAGGACGGCGATGAAGGCCTCCTGCGGAACCTCTACGGAACCCACCATCTTCATCCGCTTCTTGCCTTCCTTCTGCTTCTCCAGCAGCTTCCGCTTACGGGAGATGTCACCGCCGTAACACTTGGCGAGGACGTCCTTGCGGATGGCGCGGATGGTCTCGCGGGCGATGACCCGGGAGCCGATGGCGGCCTGGATGGGCACCTCGAAGGCCTGCCGCGGGATGAGCTCGCGCAGCTTGGCGACGAGCCGCACGCCGTAGGCGTACGCGGCGTCCTTGTGCGTGATCGCCGAGAAGGCGTCCACCTTGTCGCCGTGCAGCAGGATGTCGACCTTGACCAGGCTGGAGGTCTGCTCGCCGGTGGGCTCGTAGTCGAGCGAGGCGTAACCGCGGGTCTTGGACTTCAGCTGGTCGAAGAAGTCGAAGACGATCTCCGCGAGCGGCAGGGTGTAACGGATCTCGACCCGGTCCTCGGAGAGGTAGTCCATGCCGAGCAGCGTGCCGCGCCGGGTCTGGCACAGCTCCATGATCGAGCCGATGAACTCGCTGGGCGCGAGGATGGTGGCCCGCACGACCGGCTCGTAGACCTCCGAGATCTTGCCCTCGGGGAACTCGCTCGGGTTGGTGACGGTGTGCTCGGTGCCGTCCTCCATGAGGACGCGGTAGACCACGTTCGGCGCGGTGGCGATCAGGTCGAGGCCGAACTCGCGCTCCAGCCGCTCCCGGATCACGTCCAGGTGCAGCAGGCCGAGGAAGCCGACGCGGAAGCCGAAGCCCAGGGCGGCGGAGGTCTCCGGCTCGTAGACCAGCGCGGCGTCGTTGAGCTGGAGCTTGTCGAGCGCCTCGCGCAGCTCGGGGTAGTCGGAGCCGTCCAGCGGATACAGCCCCGAGAAGACCATGGGCTTGGGGTCCTTGTAGCCGCCGAGCGCCTCCTCGGCCCCCTTGTGCTGGCTGGTGACGGTGTCACCGACCTTGGACTGGCGGACGTCCTTCACACCGGTGATGAGGTAGCCCACCTCGCCGACGCCGAGACCGTCGGCCGACAGCATCTCCGGCGAGTTGGTGCCGATCTCCAGCAGCTCGTGCGTCGCGCCGGTGGACATCATCCGGATCCGCTCGCGCTTGTTGAGCTGGCCGTCGATGACACGGACGTACGTCACGACACCGCGGTAGGAGTCGTAGACCGAGTCGAAGATCATCGCGCGGGCGGGGGCGTCCTTGACGCCGACCGGCGGCGGGATCTCCGCGACCACCTTGTCGAGCAGCGCCTCGACCCCCAGGCCCGTCTTGGCGGACACCTTGAGCACGTCGTCGGGGTCGCACCCGACCAGGTTGGCGAGCTCCTCGGAGAACTTCTCGGGCTGCGCGGCCGGCAGGTCGATCTTGTTCAGCACGGGGATGATCGTGAGGTCGTTCTCCATCGCCAGGTAGAGGTTGGCGAGGGTCTGCGCCTCGATGCCCTGGGCGGCGTCGACCAGGAGGACGGTGCCCTCGCAGGCGGCCAGCGACCGCGAGACCTCATAGGTGAAGTCGACGTGCCCCGGGGTGTCGATCATGTTGAGGATGTGCGTGTCGTTCTTGTCGTGGGTGGGGGCCCACGGCAGACGCACCGCCTGTGACTTGATCGTGATGCCACGCTCGCGCTCGATGTCCATGCGGTCGAGGTACTGGGCGCGCATCTGCCGCTGCTCGACCACTCCGGTCAGCTGGAGCATCCGGTCGGCGAGCGTGGACTTGCCGTGGTCGATGTGCGCGATGATGCAGAAGTTGCGGATCAGAGCCGGATCGGTACGGCTCGGCTCGGGCACGTGGCTGGGGATCGCGGGCACGCAGGGTCCTGATTCTTGAGGCGTCCGCAGTGTCTGCGGTCTCGGGTCGGATCGATACGTAGCCTCCATGGTCCCACGGGTGGGGACCACGGACGGGTTTGGGCCGCGGAAGGGGCCACTGGTAGCCTGGGTGGCTGTGCCTCATGCCCTCTCGCAGGAGGCGCTACCTCAAGAAATCACCCGGTGCGGGAATCGTGCGCTTTGCGTGCGCCCTCGTGCCAGAACCTGAGAAGGCTCATTCGTGGCGAACATCAAGTCCCAGATCAAGCGGATCAAGACCAACGAGAAGGCGCGGCTGCGCAACAAGGCCGTCAAGTCCTCCCTCAAGACCGCGATCCGCAAGGCCCGTGAGGCTGCTGCCGCGGGTGACGTCGAGAAGGCCACCGAGTACCAGCGCGTCGCCGCGCGTCAGCTCGACAAGGCCGTCTCCAAGGGCGTCATCCACAAGAACCAGGCCGCCAACAAGAAGTCGGCGCTTGCTTCGAGGGTCGACGCGCTCAAGGGCTGACATCTGATGTGACGCCGGAGGGAATCGAGCGGGCCCTCTCTCATCCGCTCCCGTCCGGCACCCCCGGATCCGCGCGCGGCCTGCGTTCGCCACGCGGGCGCGGATCCAGCAGCTCGTACTGAAGGCCCCGCCTTCCGCCCTTCCCCAGGGCGGCCGGCGGGGCCTTCGGCCTGTTCAGGACCAGAACTCGTTGTTCTTGTCGATGTCCTCCACGCATTCGTCGAGGTCGGTGACCTTGTCTCCGACGATCCGGAAGATGATGCAGCCCGTGTCGTCGAGGGTCTTGCCGTTGCGCTCGGCCGTGAAGTGGGTCATGCCGACCGCGTGCCCGCGGCCGTCGACACCGATGCCGATCAGTTCGGCGCGCATCGTCCCGTTCGTCTCCGCGCCGAGCCGTTCGTACATCTCGATGATCGAGTCCACCCCTTTGAAGTCACCCGACAAGGGGTGATCTCCGGGCACGTGGTGGGTGGCGTCCCCCGCGATCAGTTCGCGCAGGGTGTCCATGTCACCGCGTGAGAAGGCCTCGAATCCCTTGCGGACCAGCGCTGCGTGCGGGTGTTCAGCCATGGTCCTCCCACCTCTCCATCACCTGGCGACGTACGGCTGGTACACCCGATTCTCCTCTTCGGCAGGAAGAGGGCGACTCGATCACGGCACAGTGGAGAGATGGACGCACACGACACCGAGGCGCCGGTCCTGGTCCACGCGGCGACCAGGCTCCCCGCCCAGGACCTGGAGCGGGCCCGGCGCTTCTACTCGGAGAAACTGGGTCTTGATCCCGTGGACGAACGCCCCGGCGGGCTGCTCTACCGGTGCGGCGACGCGGAGTTCGTCCTGTTCCGCTCGACGGGAGCCTCCCCCGGCACCTTCACGCAGATGGCGTTGGAGGTCGAGGACCTCGATGCGGCGGTCGCCGAGCTGAAGCGCCGCGGGGTGGTCTTCGAGGAGGTCGACGCCCCCGGCTTCCGCACGCGGGGCGGAATCGCCGAAATCGAGGGGAACTACCCGAGCAAGGGCGCGCGGGGCGAACGCGGCGCCTGGTTCCACGACAGCGAGGGCAATCTGCTGGGGATGGGGGAGCCGGTCTTCTGAACGCTAGGCCCGTCCCCTGGAACGAGCCGCTCGGGCGATGGTGACCACGGCCTTCTCCAGGGCGTACTCGGGGTCGTCGCCCCCGCCCTTCACCCCCGCGTCCGCCTCGGCCACGGCCCGCAGCGCGACCGACACCCCGTCCGGGGTCCAGCCCCGCATCTGCTGCCGCACCCGGTCGATCTTCCACGGCGGCATGCCCAGCTCCCGCGCGAGATCCGCCGGTCGCCCCCCGCGCGCGGAGGACAGCTTCCCGATCGCCCGGACGCCCTGCGCGAGCGCGCTCGTGATGAGCACCGGCGCGACCCCGGTCGCCAGCGACCAGCGCAACGCCTCCAGAGCCTCCGCGGCCCGCCCCTCGACCGCCCGGTCGGCGACCGTGAAGCTCGACGCCTCGGCCCGCCCGGTGTAGTACCGCCCGACGACCGCCTCGTCGATCGTCCCCTCGACGTCCGCGACCAGTTGCGACACCGCCGAGGCCAGCTCCCGCAGATCGCTGCCGATCGCGTCGACGAGCGCCTGGCACGCCTCCGGCGTGGCGGACCTCCCCGTCGTCCTGAACTCGCCCCGCACGAACGCCAGCCGGTCCGCCGGCTTCGTCATCTTCGGGCAGGCCACCTCACGGGCCCCCGCCTTGCGCGCCGCGTCGAGCAGCCCCTTGCCCTTCGCCCCGCCGGCATGCAGCAGCACCAGGGTGATCTCCTCGGCCGGTGCCCCGAGGTACGCCTTCACGTCCTTGATCGTGTCGGCCGACAGATCCTGCGCGTTGCGTACGACCACGACCTTGCGCTCCGCGAAGAGCGACGGGCTCGTCAGCTCGGCGAGCGTGCCGGGCTGCAACTGGTCCGGGGTCAGGTCCCGTACGTCCGTGTCGGCGTCGGCGGCCTTCGCCGCGGCCACCACTTCCTGCACCGCACGGTCGAGGAGCAGGTCTTCCTGGCCCACGGCGAGCGTCACCGGGGCGAGGGGGTCGTCATTCGCAGTCTTCCTGGCCATCGCCCCAAGCATCCCACGCGCCACTGACAACGGACCCCGACGGACGGGGGCGTACACACGCGGCGACAGACGGACCGACGTGGGGCCCCGGACGAGCCAGGCCGACGTACGCCCGCGGAGGACCGGGTGCCTACGGTTCCTCCCGCCAGCCCTCCCACTCGCCGGCCAGCCGGTCCAGCTCCCCCGGATCCAGCCGCTCGTCCTCGTCCCGCAGGACGACCAGCCACTGCGCGTCCTCGGCGTCGTCCTCGCCGGCCAGCGCGTCCCGCACCAGCTGCGGCTCCTCGACGACCCCGAACCGCTCCCGCAGCGCCTCCACCACCTCTTCCGCGGCATCACGGTCGGGCAGCACCAGCACATGTCGCACATCACTCACGCCGGACATTGTCCGACACCGCCTCGTGGCCGTGTCGCTCAGCCCTTGCGCACGATCTGCACATCGAGGTCGACCCTGATGCTCGGCCCCACCACCGCGATGCCGCGCGCCAGCATGGTCTGCCAGCTCACCGTGAAGTCGTCCCGGTGCAGCTCGGTCGTGGCCCGGCAGGCCGCCCGCACCTCGCCCTCCATGCCGTTGCCCAGCCCCAGGTACTCCGTGTCCAGCGTGACCGTCCGCGTCACGCCGTGCAGCGACAGCGCCCCCGTCACGGCCCACCGGTTCCCGCCCTTGTGCACGAACCGGTCGCCGTAGAACTCCAGCGTCGGGAACCTCTCCACGTCCAGGAAGTCCGCCGAGCGCAGATGGTCGTCACGCATCCTCATGTTGGTGTCGATGGACGCCGCGTCGATCACCACGTGCATCGCCGACCGCTCCACCGGATCGGCGACCCGAATCACCCCCGCGAACGACTTGAACTGCCCGTGGATGCGGGCCAGTCCGATGTGCCGCGCGGTGAAGCCGATCGAGGAGTGCGCCGACTCTATGTCCCAGTCACCGGCATCGGGAAGCTCCGGCGGCCGGGCCACCTGCAGCGTCACGTCCCCGAGCGACGCGAGGGCGTTCTCGGCGACCTGCGTCGTCGCCCGGTAGGGCGTGTACCCCTCCGCCGACACCGCGAGCCGGTACTCCCCCGCGGGCACCGTCGTCACGAACGACCCGTACGGATCCGCTCCGCCGCTGACGACCGGCCGCCCCACGGCGTCCGTGACCGCGAACTCCGCGTGCCGGACCGGCTCGTTGACCGGGTCCAGCACCCTGCAGGCCAGCACCCCCGCGCTCGGCGGTGTCGGCACCGCCGCCAGGGGACTCGTCCGGTGCACCCGGTCGGTGCGGCTTGCCCGCCAGCGGCCGATCATCCACGGCTCCTCTGAGTGACTCGAAATCGCCTGTTGATCACTGTTGATCACACGTACCGAAGACGCATTCGACCACCCATGAGGCTTTCGAGGCAACACGGGACCACATCACGGGAATCCAGCAGATGTGCTGGTACTACGCCTGAGTAGCCCCGTGTGGCCGGAATTGACTCCCTACGCGGGAGTTCGCGACACCGGCACCCTGTCGAGCTCGATCCCGAACCGCTCCCGGTACGCCGCGAGTACCTCCTCGTCCGCCCCCAGCTCCCGCTCCTCCCGCGTGCCGTCGGCCGCCGTCACCGTGAGCCGGCGCCCGCTGAGCGTGATCCGCCCTCCCTCCTCCGTCACCCGCGAACACACCAGCGACCGGGTGAAGTGCGACACCGACGACGTGCTGTGCCACCACGCCCCGGCCACGAAGTCGCCGAGCGCCCGAGGACGCACCTCCAGGCGGTACTGCGGTCTGCCGTCCCGGAACACGTCCAGGTCCGCCGCCTCCACCGTGCCGTGCCCACCGCGCACCCCGGCCGCGTCCGGCCCCGCCTCGACGATCCGGAACGTGCCCCCCGGGTCCTCCTGCTCCCCCCGGTCCTCGAACGCCAGCGGAAGGTGGCTGTGCGCCCCGAACCCGACATCGGCCAGCCAGTCGCCCCCGTCCACCGTCCGTACCCTCAGCGCGAGATGGTCGTACGGGATCCCGAGCCGCCCCTCGTCCCCGTACACCCGCGCCGCCAGCAGCGCCACGTCGTACCCCAGTGCCGCGAGCAACGCCCCGAAGGAGCCGTTGAGTTCGTAGCAGAACCCGCCCCGCCGCGCGCCCACCACCTTGTCCAGCAGCCGCTTCTCCTCCAGCACGATCTCCTCGCCCAGATGGATCGAGAGGTTCTCGAACGGCACGGCCTGCAGGTGCCGCAGGTGCAGTTGGCGCAACGCGTCGACGGTGGGCCAGGCCGGGTGTTCCACGCCCAGTCGGCGGAGATAGGCATCAACCTGTGCTGAGTTCATGCCCTCAGTCTCGCGCCACCCCCAGCTCGCCGCCCTCTCCTGTGACCGCGAGCGCGCCGTCCCGGTCCGTCCGCAGCACCGCCGCGCCCCCGGCACGCAGCGCCGCCACCGTGCCCGGCGCCGGGTGCCCGTACGAGTTGTCCTCGCCGCAGGAGATGAGGGCCAGCCGCGGGGCCGCCCGGCGTATGAGGCCCGGGTCCTGGTAGGCCGAGCCGTGGTGGGCGACCTTCAGCACGTCCACACCCTCCAGCGCCTCGGTCGCCGGCGAGCGCGCCAGTGCCCGCTGCGCCGGGGGCTCCAGGTCCCCGAGGAGGAGCAGGCGCAGTCCGGATGAGCGGACCAGCAGGGCGACGCTGGCGTCGTTGGGCCCCTCCGGCACCGGGTGGGCCGGAAACACCCCCGGAAACGCCCCCGGCGGCGAGTCCGGCGGCGGGCTCGGGGGCGGCCAGACCACCTGCCAGGACAACTCCCCCGTGCGCCGCTGCTCCCCGACCGCCGCCCGGGTCACGGGAATCCGCCGCACCGCCGCCAGCCTCCGTACGAACGCGGCCTGGTCCGCGGGCTCCTCCAGCCCCGTCGTCTCGATCGCGCCCACTGCCCGCCCACGCAGCACCCCGGGCAGGCCCGCCACGTGATCGGCGTGGAAGTGGGTGAGCACGACCAGCGGGATCCTGCTGATGCCCAGCGAGCGCAGACAGTGGTCGACGAGCTGCGGGTCGGGCCCCGCGTCCACCACCACTCCGGCCCCCTCACCCGCCGCGAGCACCAGGGCGTCACCCTGCCCCACGTCACACATCACCAGACGCCAGCCCGGCGGCGGCCAGCCCGTCACCACCCGGGTCAGCGGCGCCGGCTGCACCACCACCAGAAGCAGCAACACTCCGCAGACCCCGCACCACCAGGGATGCCCGAGCAGCCGTCGCCCGACGAGTACCAGGGCCAGGATCACGGCCAGCAGGAGCGCCGCGCCCGTCCAGCTGCCCGGCCAGTCCACTCCCCCGCCCGGCAGTGCCGCCCCGGTCCGGGCGATCCTCGCGATCCACTCGGCGGGCCAGTGCGCGCACCAGGCCAGGGCCTTGGCCACCGGCATCCCCACCGGCGCCGTCGCCAGTGCCGCGAACCCCAGCACGGTCGCCGGCGCGACCGCGAACTCCGCGAGCAGATTGCACGGCACCGCCACCAGACTCACCCGCGCCGACAGCACGGCCACGACGGGCGCGCACAGGGCCTGCGCGGCTGCGGCGGCGCCCAGGGCCTCGGCCCACCTCGGCGGCACCCCGCGCCGCCGCAGCCCGGCACTCCAGCGCGGCGCGAGCGTGAGCAGGGCACCGGTCGCGACGACCGAGAGCAGGAACCCGTAACTTCGCGCCAGCCACGGGTCGTACAGCACCAGGAGCAGAACCGCCGTCGCCAGCGCCGGGATCATCGACCTCCGGCGGCCGGTCGCCAGGGCGAGCAGGGCCACGGCTCCGCAGGCCGCGGCCCGCACCACGCTCGGATCCGGTCTGCACACGACGACGAACCCGAGCGAGAGCACACCGCCGAGCACGGCCGTCCCGCGCAGTGAGATACCGAGCCGGGGCGCGAGCCCCCGCCGCTCGACGTGCTGCGCCAGGCCCGGCGGCCCGAGCAGCAGCGCGAGGAGGATCGTGAAGTTGGCCCCGGAGACGGCCAGGGTGTGCGTGAGATCGGTCTCCTTGAAGGCCTCCTCCAGCTCGGGTGTGATCCGCGAGGTGTCCCCGACCACCAGGCCCGGCAGCAGCGCCCGGGCGTCCGCGGGCAGCCCGTCGGTCGCCTCCCGCAGCCCGGCACGCAACCGCCCGGCGAGCCGCTGCGGCCCCGAGGGCCCTCCCACCACGTCCGGTTCGCCCTGGTCCCGCACGCGCAGCACTGCCGCGACCCGGTCGCCGCCCGTCATCGCGGGCGCCAGCCGCGCACCGACCCGCAGCCGCGTCGACGGCAGCAGCCCGAGCCATGGCGACCGCCCCCGCCCGCCGGCCACCCGGCCCGGTGGGGCCGGGCCCACGTCCACGATCATCAGCACCGGTGTCCGCGTGGTCACGGCAGTGCCGCCCGCCTCGTGGACGCGCAGCACGTCGGCGTCGATCAGCACGGCCGTCGGAGCCACGTGATCGCCGCTGACCCTGGGCCGGGTGAGCCGGGGGTCGGACGTGAGCTCGACCTCGGCGGTCACCGTCGCGTACTCCCGCGCCAGGCCGGGCACGGGTCCCCGGCGCAGATCCGCCCCGTGCAGCCCGGCCGAGGCGGCAGCCGCGGCGACACACAGCAGCAGGGCGGCGAGCGTGGCGCGCGGCCATGACGCGGCCCGATGCCTCCGGGCCAAGGGCAGCAGTCCGACGGTCACCAGGCAGCCGATCACGATGCCGAGCACCCACTGGGGCGAGGTGTCCAGCACCAGCGCCGCCGTGCCCCAGGCCGCGAGGGCGGGCGGCACGAGCCGCAGGTCCGTCGGACCCTCCTGGCGCGGACGGGCCGTGCCGAGACGCGTGCCGGAGGACGCGTGCACGGACGACCTCGCGGGACGGAGCCCGGGCGCGGTCTCGTCCTGCCGTGCCGGCGGGCCGGGGAGGCCCCTCATGGCCGCACGAGGTCGCGCAGGTCGGCGAAACGGCGGTCGCCGATGCCGTTCACCTCGCGCAGCTCGTCCACGGATCGGAAACCGCCGTGCTGCGTGCGGTAGTCGATGATGTGCTGCGCCAGCACCGGGCCGACACCCGGCAGGGTGTCGAGCTGGTCCGCGGTGGCCGTGTTGAGGGAGACCGGGGCCGCCGGCGCGGCCGCCCCACCCGCCGTAACTCCGGCCGCGGCACCGGCCGGGCCACCGGGAGCCGTACCGCCCACCCCTGGTCCGGCTGCGGAAGCCGGTCCCCCGACGATCACCTGCTCGCCGTCCACGAGGAACCGGGCACGGTTGAGCCCGTCGGTGTTCGTGCCCGGTTTCACCCCGCCCGCCGCGTGCAGCGCGTCCGCCACCCGCGAGCCGGGCGGCAGCCGGTGGATCCCCGGCTCCCGGACCTTGCCGCCGACGTCCACGACGATCTCGGCCGCACCCGCCTTCACGGACGCGGACGAAGCACCGGAGGAGGCACCGGCGCCCGGACCGCGCTTCTGCCCGGCCGGCCCGCTCTCCTGCCGCTCCCCATAGGGCACCGCCGCCCGCACGACCTCCGGCGGCCGCACGGCCTGCGTCCGTCCCGTCCAGAAGTGCTGCACGGCGAATGCCGCCGCGACGACGAGCACCACGGTCAGGGCCAGCACATTCCGCCGCTCCAGACCGCACCTGGACTGCATCCACAGCGGCATGCGCTCCCGCAGCGCCAGGCCGGCCCGCTCCCGCCAGACTCCCTCCACGGCGCCGCCGTCCCCGCCCGCCGGCTCGCGGAGGACACCCACGGGCCGCATGACGGTCTCGTGACCACCAAGCCGCTGCCGGTTCTCCTCACCATCGGCCGGACCCGGCGGCCCCTGCCCCGACTCCCGGTGCCCCCGGGCCCGTTCTTCCGGCTCGGCCCGCCCCGGATGTCCTACCGGCCCGGTGTGGTCGCCGAACAACGCCCCTGCGCGCCGCCGGAGTTCCTCCGCCGAGGCATGACGCTGCCGGGCCCGCCCGCGCGCGACCGGCGGGCGTCGGTGAGGGCGGACGCGCCCGTCGGACCCCGGCCCACGGCCCGGCCCACTGGTCGCGGTCGCTGTGCGTGAACGTGATCGAAGTGCCATGCGACGAGGATCGGCCACCTCGCCCCACCCGCGATGATCTTGGTCAATTCCCGGGGACAAGGCCTCGGTTGTGGACAACTCCGTCACTCACACGGGTGACCGGAGTCCCACAGCAACGTTCACCGGGGCGAAACCACGACTGCCAGCAGCCCGGGCCCCGTGTGCGCCCCGATCACCGCCCCCACCTCGCTGACATGCAGATCGGCCAGCCCGGACACCCGCGTCCGCAATCGGTCGGCGAGGGCCGACGCCCGGTCCGGGGCGGCGAGATGGTGGACGGCGACATCCACCGGGGCACCGCCCGCACGGTCGGCCGCGATCTCCTCGAGGCGGGCGATCGCCTTGGACGCGGTCCGCACCTTCTCCAGCGGTTCGATACGGCCGTCGGCCAGTTGCAGCAGCGGCTTCACCGCGAGCGCCGAGCCCAGCAGCGCCTGCGCGGCACCGATACGGCCGCCGCGGCGCAGGTAGTCGAGGGTGTCGACGTAGAAGTAGGCGGAGGTGCCCGCGGCCCTCTTCTCCGCTGCTGCGACGGCCTCGTCGACCGTCCCGCCCGACTCCGCCGCCTCCGCCGCGGAGAGCGCGCAGAAGCCGAGCGCCATCGCGATCATGCCGGTGTCCACCACCCGCACCGGCACCGGCGCCTGCCGTGCGGCCACGACGGCCGCGTCGTACGTGCCGGACAGTTCGGCGGAGAGGTGGAGGGAGACGATGCCGGTGGCGCCGGACTCGGCGACCTTCCGGTAGGTCTCCTCGAAGACCGCGGGAGCGGGCCGCGAGGTCGTCACGGAGCGCCGCTTCTGCAAAGCCTGGGCGAGGGCGCGGGTCGAGATCTCGGTGCCCTCCTCCAGCGCACGGTCGCCGAGGACCACGGTCAGCGGTACCGCTGTGATGCCGTGACGCTCCATCGTCCGGGTCGGCAGGTAGGCCGTTGAATCGGTGACGATCGCGACATGGCGGGACATGAGCTGGAGGTTACCTGCCGTAGCGCTCGTGTGGCAGCCCGGGCCCTGCGCCCTGCGGCGTGAGTGGCCGGTTCAAGTGGTGCTCTCGGGACGGGGCTTCTTCTGCCAGGGGTGGGTCAGGCGTGGTCCCGGCGGCGTGATGGCGGGCCGTGCCGGTTCCTGCGCCGGGCCCGGCTGCGCGCTGTCCGGCCAGGTCTGCCCGGCCGTGCCGGCGTCGGCGGCGGGCGCCTCGGGCCACGGCGGCGCCGCCGGCCGCGGGGGCGAGCCGGGCTGCCGGGAGGACGCGGACCGCTCCGAGGACGAGGGCTGCTGCGAGGACGCCGGCTCCGGCCCCGTCCAGTGCCGCAGTGCGCCGGACTCCAGGTCGATCTGGGCGCTGAGCGTGTCCAGGTCGTCGTCGGCGAAGCGGCGGGCCCGGTCGCGGGCCGCCCAGCGCAGCGAGTCCGCCGAGTGCGTGATGCGTTCGGTGCGCTCGCGCAGCCCTGGCAGCCGCTCGGTGAGCGCGGCGCGGTCCGGCTCGGACTCCAGGCGCTTGAGCTCGCCGTCCAGCTCGTGTCCGAGCGCGCTGAGCCGTTCGAAGAGGCCGACGGACTCCTTCAGGGACTCGTCCTCGGCGACGGCCGCGTGCAAGGCGTCCTGGGTGGCGCGCATCGAGGTGCGCAGCTTCAGCCGGAGCTGGGCGAGTTCACCCGCGGCGCCGGGCTGGGCGAAGGACTTGGCGCGCAGTGTGTGGTCCTCGACCGTGCGGCGGGCCTGGGTGATGCCGCGGTCCACGCCGCGCTTGGCGGCGCCGACCGCCTTCACGGTGGCGTACGCCCCGAGCCCGAACAAGAGCACGAAGAGCAGGGCGAAGACTGCGATCACTGCTTCCACAAGGGCTCCTCCTCAGGACGTCACGGCGCCTCGCGTCGCTCTTCCACGGTAAACGCAACGGGCAGGTCCGGAGTTCCAGAAAAACCCCGAACCTGCCCGTAGGGGACCACCCCGAGAGCGGTCCGTACGTCCTGGCGACTACGCCGGAACGATGTTCACCAGCTTCGGCGCGCGCACGATCACCTTCCGGATCCCGGCGCCGCCCAGCGCGGCGACGACCTTCTCGTCCGCCAGCGCGACCTTCTCCAGCTCGTCGTCGGAGATCGACGGCGCGACCTCCAGCCGTGCCTTGACCTTGCCTTTGATCTGCACGACGCAGGTCACGGTCTCGTCGACCACGTACGCCGGGTCGGCCACCGGGAAGTCCCGGTGCACCACCGAGTCGGTGTGCCCCAGCCTGCGCCACAGCTCCTCGGCGATGTGCGGGGCCAGCGGCGCGACCATCAGCACCAGCGGCTCGGCGACCGAGCGCGGCACGGCGCCGCCCGCCTTGGTCAGGTGGTTGTTCAGCTCGGTGACCTTGGCGATGGCGGTGTTGAACCGCATGCCCTCCAGATCTCCACGGACCCCGTCGATCGCCTTGTGCAGGGCCCGCAGCGTCTCCTCGTCGGGCTCGGTGTCGACGACGCTCGGCTCACCGGTCGCCTCGTCGACGATGTTGCGCCACAGCCGCTGCAGCAGCCGGAACTGGCCGACCACCGCGCGCGTGTCCCAGGGACGGGAGACGTCCAGCGGGCCCATGGCCATCTCGTACAGGCGCAGCGTGTCGGCTCCGTACTCGGCGCAGATCTCGTCCGGAGTGACCGCGTTCTTCAGGGACT
>NZ_JBEOXI010000082.1:0-30668 GCF_040296465.1 Streptomyces sp. NPDC002130 | reverse complement strand
CTGGGCGTGTCGGCCGCCGACGGGCTCGCGGCGCTGCGCACCGCCGAACCCGCCGTCCCCGACACGGGAACGGCACCTGCGCACTGGTCGGGTCCGCCCGAACTGCGCTTCGAAGACGTCCAGTTCACCTATGGCGGCGCCGAGACGCCCGCGCTCCGTGGCGTCACCTTCACCGCCGAGGCGGGACGAACGACCGCGATCGTCGGCCCGTCCGGCGCCGGCAAGTCCACGCTCCTCGCCCTGCTCCTGCGCCACCACCACCCGCAGGGCGGCCGGATCACCCTCGACGGCCACGACGTGACCGAGTACGCGCTCGACTCGCTGCGGCAGGGCATCGCCGTCGTCTCCCAGGAGACCTACCTCTTCCACGCCACCATCGCCGAGAACCTGTGCCTGGCCCGGCCGGGCGCCACGGACGACGAGCTGACGCGCGCCGCACGCACCGCCGGCATCCACGACGAGATCGCCGCCCTCCCCGACGGCTACGCCACCGTCCTCGGCGAACGGGGCGCCACCCTGTCCGGCGGCCAGCGCCAGCGGCTCGCCCTCGCGCGCGCCCTCCTGGCCGACGCTCCGGTGCTCGTCCTCGACGAGGCCACCAGCGCGGTCGACGAACGCCGCGAGGCGGACATCATCCGCGAGCTGCTCGACGCCGCAGGCGGCCGGACCGTCCTGGTGGTCGCCCACCGGCTCGCCGCCGTCCGGCACGCCGACCGCATCGTCGTCCTCGACGGCGGACGCGTGGACGCCGTCGGCGAGCACACCACCCTCGTCGAAGCCGGGGGCGTCTACGCGGGGCTCGTCAAGGCGGGCCACGCTCACGAGGAAGGGCTCGCCGCATGAGCAGCACCACCACCGACCGCGGTGGCGCCGAGATGCCCGCACGCGGCTCACTGCGCGCCCTGCTCCCCGCCCTCGCCGGGCACCGGATCATGATGGCCCGCACCTGCGGCGCCGCACTCGTCGAACAGGGCTCACTCGTCACGTTGCTGACGCTGGCCGCTCACACCGTCGGAACCGCCGTCATCGAGGACCGCGCCCCCTCGGCCCGTACGGTCACCGCGCTCATCGTCCTCGTCGTCGTACGCGCCCTGATGACCTGGCGCGAAATGGACCTCAGCCACGACCTGGCCTACCGAGTGCTGGCCGAACTGCGTGTGCGGGTCTTCGACGGGCTCGCCCGCAGCGCGCCCGCCCGCGTCGCCGGCCGCCGCAGCGGGGACCTGGCCGCCACCGCCATGGCCGACGTCGAGGCACTGGAGTTCTTCTACGCCCACACCACCGCTCAACTCCTGGCTTCCGGGGCGGTGTTCACCGGAGGCGCCGCTGTTCTGGCCACGGTGGAGCCATGGCTGCCGGCAGCGGTGCTGCCGGTCGCCGCGCTGCTCGCCGCGGCGCCCTTCGCCGACGCGCGCGGACGCGCGGCGCGCGGAGCCCGCACCCGGGCGGCCGCCGCGAAGCTGTCGGCCGACACCGTGGAGACCGTGGACGGGCTGCGTGAGCTGCTCGCCTTCGGAGGGCTGGCCGAGCGGCGCCGCCGACTCGCCGAACAAGGCCGGCAGGTGGGGGAGGCCCAGAGGGCCGAGGCCACCTGGGAGGCCGTGGCCGCCGCGGTCCGCGACCTCCTCATCGTGTGCGCGGTCCTCGGCGTGGTGGCCGCCGCGGCGCAGTCCGTGACCTCGGGGCGGCTGCACGGCGCGTGGGCCCCGGCGGCGATGGCTCTGGCCCTGTCGGTGCTGGGGCCCGTCGCCGAGTCGGCCAGGGCGCTGAGCCAGGCCGTGGGTCTGCGCGCCGCGGCCGCCCGCGTCGGCGCGGCCGTGCGGGCCCCCGCTCTCGCCCGGCCGCCCGCCGCACCCCGCCCGCTGCCCTCCGGTCCGCTGGGCGTCCGGCTGCACCAGGTGAGCTTCGACTACGGCGGTCGACCCGTGCTGGACGGAGTCGAACTGACAGTACGCGCAGGGCAGACCCTCGCCCTGGTCGGTGTCTCGGGGGCCGGCAAGTCGACCTGCGCCCACCTGCTGGCCCGCTTCTGGGACCCGTCCGAGGGCACCGTCCACTTGATACCCGGCGACGGCGAGCCCGTCGACGTACGTGACCTGAGCGATGCCGAACTCCGACGAGCCGTCGCCGTGGTGGGCCAGGACACGCCTCTCTTCCACGGCACCCTCGCCGACAACCTGCGGCTCGCCGCACCGGAGGCGGACGACGAGCTCCTCGCCGAGACCGCCCGGCTGTGCGGCGTCGACCGCATCACCCCCATGGACTCCCTCGTCGGCGAGCGCGGCTCCACCCTCTCCGGCGGCCAGCGCGCCCGGATCGCCCTCGCCCGGGCGCTGCTAGCGCAGCCCCGAGTCCTCGTCCTCGACGAGACCACCGCCCACCTCGACAACGCCGGCGACGCCCAACTCGCCACCGCGCTCGGCAAGGAAAGCCGCACCACGATCGTCATCGCCCACCGCCCCGCCACCATCCGCCGCGCCGACCGCATCGCCGTCCTCGAAGCCGGCCGCATCACGGAGGAAGGCACCTGGGACGAACTCACCACCCGCCCCGACAGCGCACTGGGCCGTGTCCTCGCCGTCACCCCGTCCTGAACCCGGACCAGCCGGCGGCAGAGCCGGCCTGGCGGTCCATCGCGTTGACCATGTAGGAGAGGACGCAGCAGGAACCCCGCCCCGATCATGGCCCTGGATATGGGCGGACGGGTGCTTTCCTGCACCCAGCTGTCGGCAGGGGACATCGTGATCCAGAACGGCACCCGGCACGCCTGGCGCAACCGCAGCGGCCAACCGGTCACGATGGCCTTCATCCTCATCGGTGCGGAGTTCGACGACTGACGGGCGAGGGCAGCTGACTGAACGACTCGTGACCGTCTGACCTGCGGAGAGGCCGGGCGCAAAGCTCCGGAGTCGTGATCACACCAGTCATTGCGTGATCATTCCACTGCTTCAGGTGCTCCCTGCTCGAACGCCATGCGGCAGCGTTCCACCTGGTCGGCCACCTGCTCCATGAACCAGCGCATGATCTCGTAGGGGACAACGCGCTCGTCAGGGCTGTAGACGCGGACGGTCGGTTGCAGGTTCGGGTCCTCGTCCGGGACAAGCGCCACCAGGAAGGCAGTGCCGGGCAAGTACGTCACCGCAGCGTTGGGGCTCCCGTCCCCCTCAGCCGACGCAGGCACAGCCTCGCTCAGTTCCACGGCCCAGGCATCGTCGGGCAAGGCGTAGTGAAACAGCACGGCGTAGTGACGGCCTGCATGCTCTTGCAGCTCCCATGGCATGTGAGCAGGCTGCCACAGCTGTCGTGTCGGAGTCTCGTGGGTATCCCGGGCTCTCACCTGGGCACCGGCCGGCCAGTGCTTACGGGACAAGCCGGAGCGCGTTCCGCCGCTTTTCCGGGACGCGCGTGAGTCAAGGTCGGCGTGTTCCCGGCGCCACCGCGCCGTCCTGGCCGCCGAACGCGAGGAACTCGCCCGTGTCCGATGCGAGAAGGGCACCCGCCGGGGAGGACGCCCACTTCCCGCCGCGACTTGGCGGCTTCGTCCGAGCGGACAAGAAGACTCAGCGTCGCCGCCGAGGGAACAGGGCACTGAGCGTCGCGCACACGATCGCCCCGAACAGCAACCCGTCCCATGGCATCCCACCCGGACGATGGGTCGTCGCCACGTAGAGGAAGGAGCCGAGCCCACCGGCCACGACGAAGACAGCGAAGCCGCGAAGCCCGTACCACCATCTCGGGCGGGCTATGTCTGAAGTCACGGAGGCATTATCCACACGCAGGCAGCGGGCGACGAGGCCCTCAGGACTGACCACCCGGCATGGTCACACCCGCTCACTCGGCCGAAGTGTTCTGTGTCGCCTCGCGTGCTTCGGTGAGGGCTCGCTGCCTGAGGTTGCCGACGAACAACTGAATCGTGGTGGCGGCCAGGACGTCATCCCACTCGCGCTTGCGAGAAGGCACGATGACACTCTCGGCGTCGTACAGGACACCGGTCAGGCCTTGAAACGTCGGCCTGTGGTGGTACCCCGCTGCCGCTCTCCTCGCACCGTCGATGATCTCCGCCAGGCACCGTCCGCGTCACCGACGAGGCGGCCCACGCGGCCGACCGAGAGACGTGCATCGCGGTCACGTCCCTACACACCGCTTCAACGAGAGAAGGTTTGAACGGGCGAAGACGTGCTCGACGCGGGCTCGCTTTGCCGGCCGGTTCCGGATCGGCCCCCGCGGGCATGTTCGGTCCTCCAGCGGAAGGCTTTCCGAAGGCGCGAGGGCTCAGCCCGGAGAACGGGGTGTCCAGGACGGCTCCGACGCCGTGATCACACCAGTCGCACCGTGATCGTTCCACTCAGAGGAGGCCGAGCGAGTACGCAACGTCAGCGGCCACCAGTGCTGCGCCTGCCGACATGGCCAGTCCAGAATGCTGCCGTGGCCGAAGACGAGCAGAGCGGCATAGAACCGCGTTCATTCCTGACATGCGTGGCAGAGGTGGCTCATTTGCTGGGCGTCGGAGACGTCGCCATGAACCCGAACGACCAGGCCCGCCGCCTCGCCCATGCGGTGCGTAAGCCCCTGCTCGAACGCGCAAGTCTGCCTGATGAATTGTTCGCCCCGCTGATGGCTGCAGCCGTGTACGACCCAGATCCCAGCTTCTGCCGCTGGTTCGTCGAGCCGGCGGTCTACGCATTCGGACGCCGCCGTGTGCTGGCGGCATTGGTCGACTATCTGCGGATCGGCACGGATGCCGAGCGAGCTGGTGCCGTGCGTGCTTGGTACAGCGCCCATGTGCCCTTGCGTGCAGATCGGTCCCCAGCGTACGGACCCGGCGGGGTACGTGATCCCGCTCTGGACGAGTCGCAGGACATCGAGGCCGCGTGGCTGGAGGCAAGCCGGGCCGCAGCAGCACGTTACGAGGGAGTCTGAGCCCGATTCTCACCCCGCAGTCACGGGACAGACTTGGCGACATCTGCTGTCCGCGTCGGCGGGGATGGGGGATAGGACCTGGCCGTCGAGGCAAGCGGCGCAGTCCGTGGCGGCGAAGGCGTACCCGGCGTGCAGCAGCACGGCGATGTCCCCGCCCGCGTGCGTGTCCTGGTACTCGCCCGCGAGTTGCTCCGAGAAGACGCACCCGCTGCAGACCTCGAACGCGCAACAGCTTGCAACAGCAAATGCTGACGCGATGGTCAAGGAAGGTCGCACCACGTAAATTGACCGGTCAACCAGCAGAATTGCGACGCCTTGCGTCGCTCATGGCCCGGTTGACATCGTCGCGGATGCGACGCCTACTGGAATCAGGGGCGTTCCGCGCAGAGAGATCGACACGGCGCTCGAAAGCCCCGGCGGCACACCGGATGTGTTCCGCGCTCGAGTGCGCCCGTGACGGCGCACCCGTCGAACTTGACGTCACGACAGCCCGCGGGCCCGAGAGACGGGTGCAGAACGGCCCGGACGCGCCTGCCGGGATCTGCGCAGGGTCCGCAGGGGCTTCCTCCGCACGGGGCACTGCACGCTCTGGGACACCCCCGGAACCGCGGCTCCCCGGCTCGAGATCCCTGGCGGGGACACGCGCCACCACCTCAGTCAATACGGCTGTGACGACTGCACGTCCTCGACTGCGAACCGGGGACGGGGGTTCTGACCGCCCGAGGACAAGACCGTGGGGAGAGAGCAACGCCACGTGGTTCTCGGACCGTTGCCCATGCCCCCGTGAGACCACACGCGCCAAGGGCTCGGCGCGGTGGACACCACCTCGCGGCCTGCCTCGACCACGCACAAGGAGGCAAAACCCATGTCGATCATGTCGGACCCCACAACGCTGGACGGGGTGGTGCGGCCCGCCACGAGGAACGATCTCGAAGGGCTGACGCTGACCCACAGGGCGGAGCAGAGCGGCGCCACGGAGGCCCTGCTCGTGGAGCCGGAGGCCGAGGACATGGCCCAGCTCAGGGCTCGCGTGGCGCGACTCGAAGCGCAGGCCGTGTCGCGGTCGGCCGATCAGGCCGTACCGACCGTGGTCAGTGGGCGCTACAGCAGCGCGGGAGGCGGAACACAGCTCGAACTGCGAGTGGACGTGGACGGCCCGCGGCCGCTGATGCGGATCAGCGGAGACTTCTTCCAGACCAGTGGAGCGACCACCAACTACGTGGGTTCCTTCGTCGTGGCGTCGCTCACCGCCGCCGTCACCGAGGGTCTGGTGAAACTCACCGGACGGGGGAGGTTCAGTTTCCCCGTCCTTTCCCCGCACGTGGAGGTCACCATCGCCCCGGGCACGGCCGCGGCCCCCACCCCGGGCGAGGCCACCGTGCAGTTCTTCAACGGCGGCGGCAGCCCCAGCGCGACGTACCTGTGCGCGTTCGTCTCACCGCACTTCCGCAGCGTCCGGATCGAACAGGACTCCGTGACAGGGACCGTCCCGTTCTTCTCGTACGACACCGGGTCCCTGCCGCAGCCGCCGTCGAGCCCGGCACGTGTGCTGACCGTGCCCGCCGCGTACGCGGAGGCGGGGATCGAGGTGCAGATCGCCGGGGCTCCCGACGTCATCCCCACCGGTGCCGCGGGCACCGACGCACGGTGGAACGACGCGGAGTTGCACAACGCCATGGTCAACCATTTCAGCCTCTGGCGGAACGCCCCCCGGTGGCAGGTATGGCAGATGGTGGCCACCTCGTACATCGAGGACGGCGTCCGGGGCATCATGTTCGACGCAGGCGGGGCATTCCAGAGACAGGGCTTCGCGGTGTTCCACGACGCGATCAAGGGCGAGGACCCGGCCAGCCGGCGTGCGCAGTTGCGCACGTACGTCCACGAACTCGGTCACGCCTTCAACCTGCTGCACTCGTGGGAGAAGAACCTGGCCGAACCGCCTCAACCGCTCGGGCCCAACGGCGGTCTGGGGGACCTGTCCTGGATGAACTACGTGCAGAACTTCCAGCCACCGCCCCCGGCGCCGGGCGGCCCGGCCGCCTACTGGGCCGCGTTCCCCTTCCAGTTCACCGACAATGAACTCGTGCATCTGCGGCACGGCTTCTACCGGGACGTGATCATGGGCGGCAACCCGTTCGGTGTGGGTGCGGCCGAGGTCGACGTGGACCTCTTCGACGATCCGGTCGTCGACAACTCCGGCCTCGCCCTGGACCTGCGGTCCAAAGGAACGTTCCGGTTCGGCGAACCGGTCGTGGTCGAGATCAAGCTGGCCACCACCGACCTGCGCGGCCGCAGCACACATGGCCGACTGCACCCCAACGACGGATTCGTCACCGTCGCCATCCGCACCCCTTCGGGCGAGACCAGAACCTACCGGCCGCCACTGATCCGCTGCGCGGACCACGAGCACCAGACGGTCCTGGACGCCGACCGGCCGGCGATCTACGAGAGTGCCTACGTCGGTTACGGCAAGGACGGCTTCTACTTCCAGCAGCCCGGCCAGTACCAACTGCGGGCCCAGTACCACGCGTCGGACGGCTCCAGGGTGCTCTCCCACGTCCTCCGGCTCACGGTCCGCAGGCCGCGTACCGAGGCCGACGAGGATGTCGCCGAGTTGATGATGTCCGGCGATGAGCAGGGCACGCTTCTCTACCTGCTCGGCTCCCGCGCCGAGAGTCTCGAGTCCGGGAACCGGGCCTTCGACCAGGTGCTGAGCCAGTACCCCGATCACCCGCTCGCCGTCTACCCGCGCATGGTCAAGGGCTTCGGCGTCTCACGGGACTTCAAGGACCTCACCCCCGACAAGGAGCTCCGCATCCGTCGCGTCAACACCGAGGAGGGCATCGGGCAGCTCAGCAAGGTGGTGGAGTCCTCGGCCGGTGACGAGGGCGTCGACAACATCACTCTCGGCCAGGTGATGCGGCGGCTGGCGCGGGTGGAGGCCAAAGCGGGTAATGCGCAACGGGCGACAGAGGTGATGGACGAGATGGTGGAGATCTTCGACCACAAGAACCTCAAGCCCCATGTCATGCGGGACATCCAGTCGGAGGCCGCACGGACCAAGGAAGAGATCACCCGTCGGTAGCCATGTCCAGCCCCTCTCCGTCCAACAGCGCGGGCGGCGGCCAGGCGGCCGTCGTCCTCCGCATGCTCCTCACGGGAGGCGACGGCTACCTCCGGTGCATGGCCGCCGGGGAGGCCCAGTCGATCCATGCCGGCTTCAAAGGCCCTTCAGGACACGATCGAGTGCGGACCGGCCTGCGGGCCCCCAGTTCGGTTTGCCGCCGGGCAGGCCGCGGTCTCCGTTCTGGCCCATCGACATCAGGAACAGGCTCTTCATGGCGGCCAGTCCGCGCGCCCGTCGCACCGCTGCCTCGTCCGCCTGTGCGTAGCTGTTGAAAAACCGTGAGGCGCCGCCAGCGGGGAGTAGCAGCCAGGCGGCCGCGAGGTCCCATGCCGGGTCGCCGGCGAAGAGTGCGCCGAAGTCGACTACACCCGCCAACGTCCCGTCCGCGACGACGACGTTCGCGGGATGCAGGTCGCCGTGTACCCACACCGGTGGGCCCTCCCACTGCGGGGCCGCCACCGCTTCGTCCCAGACTTCACGGATCTCGTCGGCGATGCCGGTAGGGGCAACGGCCTGGAAGAAGTGCTCGAAGCCGTCTGCGCAGTCCTTCGGGTGAGCGCCGAAGTCCGAAGCGGTCGGTGCGTCGGCGGGCGCCTCCACGTGCAGCGCCCTGAGGAAGCCCGACAGCGTCTCGGCCGCGTGGTCGCCGCGAGTGATCGAGCCATGGTCCAGCGGCGTGCCCTCGACCCATGTCATGACGGTCCAGATCTTGGGGAATCGCTCGGACGGTGCACCGTCCCGTAGCGGGACAGGGATCGGCAGCGGCAGGCGCGCGGCCAGAGTCGGCAGCCACCGGCGTTCCTTGAGTTGTAGATCGGGGCTCGTGTCCATCCGCTGCATCCGGACGGCCAACTCATCGCCGACGCGCCACATTTGATTGCCCCAGCCGCCGGCCACTTCGCGGATGGGCAGGTCGGCCAGGTCCGGATGCTGTTCCCGAAGGAGGTCGCGGACCAGATCCTCGCTGATCTCAATCTCGGATTCGATCATGCCGAGTCACCGTACTTGAGGTAGGCGGAGGCCACCTTGCACTTGGGAAGATCCAGATCCCCGGCTGAATCGGATGCGCATCTACCGGATGGCCGATCGGAGGGTCGCAGGAGGAGATCGTCCGCGGGCTTGAGCTCAGTGCCGCCCAGGCTGGGGGAGGGACTGCGCGCACCAGATCGTCTTGCCGTCGGGGGTGTGCCGGGTGCCCCATCCTTGGGTGAGCTGGGCGACGAGCAACAGGCCCCGGCCGCCCTCGTCGAAGGCGCGGGCCCGGCGCAGGTGCGGAGCGGTGTTGCTGGCGTCGGAGACCTCGCAGATCAGGGAGGTGTCGCGAATCAGCCGCAGCCTGATGGGCGGCTCGCCGTATCTGATGGCGTTCGTGACCAGCTCACTGACGACCAGTTCGGTCACGAACGCCGCCTCCTCCAGGCCCCAGGCGTCCACCTGGTCGACGGCGAGCTTCCTGGCCCGCGGCACCTGCGCGGTGTCGGGCTCGACGTCCCAGTCGGCGACGTGGTGGGGATCCAGTGCGTGGGTGCGAACGAGCAGCAGGGCGGCGTCGTCGGTGCGGCGTTGGGGGAGCATGGTGTCCATCACCGTGTCGCACAGGGTCTCCAGCGACGTGGTCGAGTGGCTCAGGGCTCGCTGCAGTTCGGTGATCCCTTCGTCGACGTCGCGCTCGCGGCTTTCCAGCAGTCCGTCGGTGTAGAGGGTCAGCAGGCTGCCCTCGGGCAGTTGGAGTTCGGTGGCTTCGAAGGGCAGCCCACCGATGCCGAGCGGCGGTCCCGGATGGACGGGCACCGGGGTCCGGGTGCCGTCCTGGGAGATGATCAGCGGCAGGGGATGACCGGCGCTCGCCAGCGTGAGGTGTCGGGAGACCGGGTCGTAGACGGTGTAGAGGCAGGTGGCCCCGGACTCGCCGGTCTGCTGGAAGGGGCCGGTGGGCTGGAGGTCGCTGGCGAGGTGGAGGACCAGGTCGTCCAGGTGGGTCAGCAGTTCGTCCGGTGGCAGATCGACGTCGGCGAGGGTGCGTACCGCCGTGCGCAGCCTGCCCATGCTGGCCGAGGCGTGCAGGCCGTGGCCGACGACATCGCCGACGACCAGGGCGACCCGGGCGCCGGACAGCGGAATGACGTCGAACCAGTCACCGCCCACTTCCGTACCGGTCCCGCCGGGCAGATAGCGGGAGGCCACCTCGACCGCCTCCTGGTTCGGCAGCCCTTGCGGCAGCAGGGCGCGTTGCAGGGTCAGCGCGGTGGTGCGCTCGCGCGAGTACCGGCGGGCGTTGTCGATGGCGACGGCGGCCTTGGCGGTCAGCTCCTCGGCGAGGATCAGGTCGTCGGCGGTGAAGGCCTCGGGCCGGTCGAGGCGGGAGAAGGCGACGACGCCGAGCAGCGCGCCGCGCGCCCTGAGCGGCACGGTGATCCTGCCGGTCAGCCCGTCCGCGGCGATGGACTCGTCGATCACCGGGTTGCCCGGTGGCCAGTGGGCCGGGTCGGCGGCGAGTCCGGGCCCGAAGGCCCACTCGCCGCCCTGGCCGGGCTCGGCGGCGAGCTCAACCGTGGACCGGCCGGCGGCCATGCAGCGGGCGGCGACGGAACCGGGCGCGTGCGTGACCGGTGTCGTGGCCCCCGGAGCCTGGTCGGAATCCGCCTTCGTGCCGTGCTGGGCGGCACGGCTGAGCGTGATGGTCTCGCCGGGGGCGAACGGGAACCCCGAGGGCGGTTCCTCTCCGCGCAGCACCTCGTCGAAGAGGTCCACACTGACGAGGTC
Source organism: Streptomyces sp. NPDC002130 (assembly GCF_040296465.1). Classification (NCBI taxonomy): domain Bacteria; kingdom Bacillati; phylum Actinomycetota; class Actinomycetes; order Kitasatosporales; family Streptomycetaceae; genus Streptomyces; species Streptomyces sp. NPDC002130. Next base: position 19,858 of record NZ_JBEOXI010000082.1, on the reverse strand, counting down.
GACGAATCCCGGCACCGGGGTCATGGCCAGTTCCCGGGCGGTGCCGACCACGTCGAGCGTCCGGCCGATGCCGCCGCTGGCCTGGTTCAGGATGAGCAGGCGTTGCCGAGCCCAGTACTCGGCGCTCATGTCGAATCCCCAGTTGGCGATCGCGCGGACCATGCCCTCGGCATCCCGGACGGGCCAGATGCTGGTGGCCCAGGCGTTGGCGTAGTCGCTGCCGCGCGGGCGGAAGACGGTGATGAGACGCGTGGGCTCGCCCGTCCTCGCCACTTCGGCGAGCGCGTCGGTGTAGGGCTTGTCGTCCCTTTCGGGAAACAGCGAGCGGTCGAATTCGGGAAGCACCTCGCGGTACTTCTTGCCGAGCACCTGCTCCTCGGAGTGCGCGATCACCCGGCCCGAGGAGGCGTTGATCCACAGGAACCGCAGCTCGGGGTCGTAGACGCCCAGAGCGAAGGGAGACTGCTCGAATGCCCGGTCGGCGATCACCGGGCGGCGCCCCCAACGCTGGATGGTCACCACGTGGCCCAATGCCTGCCCGTCGGGCCCGGACAGCGGGTGAGCCGCCGCCACGGCGTCCACGGTGGAGCCGTCCCGGTGGCGTAGCAGGATGAACCCCGTCGGGTCGGAGCCGGCGCCGTAGCCCTCGGGGAAGCCGGGGGGCGGGGGGCCGACCAGCAGGTCGGTCACGGGGCGCCCGACCATGTCCCCCGCCGTCCAGCCCAGCAGCAGCCGGCCCCCCTCGCTCCAGCCGCTCACCATGCCGTCCGGGTCCACCACGACAGCGGCAGTGGGGGAATCCTGCTTGTCGGCCATCTCCACGTACCACGCCTCCGTCCGGATTGCCGTGCCCGTCGGGGCTGGTTTCCAGCGGCTGCTTCCAGCGTAGATCGGCCCCCGCTCCACGGCGCTCCGGCTGGGGCGCTCAGGGCCGCCGGCGCAATGGGGAACGAGGGGGCGTGTGCCCCCTCGAATCCCGGCCCGGGCCGTCCGTGACGCAGCTACGACCAGGGCAGGACCAGCGCGCCCCAGGCGACGACCGGGCCGAGGGCGACGACTCCGCCGGTGTAGCCGATGACCTGGCGGTAGAAGCGGCGCGGGTCCACCCCGCGGGCGTTGCTGAGGACGAGTGCGCCGTTGGTGGAGAAGGGCGAGGTGTCGACGATCGTCGTGGAGACGGCGAGCGCGGCGATCAGCCCGGCGGCGCTGAGGTGGCTGGAGAGCAGCAGCGGTACGGCGATCGGGATGATCGCGGTGAGGATCGCCGTGGAGGAGGCGAAGGCGGACGTGATGGCCACGGTGAAGCACAGCAGCAGCGCGACGGCGACCGGTGCGCCCAGGCCCGCCGCGTGCTCGGAGATGTTCTCGATGATGCCGGCCCTCTCCAGCATGGCGATGTAGGTCATCATGCCCGCGACCAGCAGCAGGGTGGACCAGCTGACGCCGTCCACGGCCTTCTCCTGGCGCTTCATGTCCACCAGGGCCAGCAGGGCACCGGCCGCGAGGGCGAGGAAGCCGATCTCCAGATGGAAGCCGAGGGCGCCGATGACGAGGGCGGCCAGGCAGGCGAGGGTGAGCCACTGGCGCCAGTCGGGCCTGCCGGACACGGCGAGGTCCTCGTCCTCGGTCGCTTCCTCGGAGCCCACGGCCAGTGGGACGGGACGCTTGGCGAGCAGCACGTAGGTGAGTGCCGAGAGCACCAGGTTGATCAGGAAGCTGGCGCCGAACAACGTCACCGCGGAGATGTGCAGTTCGGTCTTGTCGACCAGGCCGAGCACCAGCGCACCGGACACGGCGAGCGGGGAGAAGGCGCCCGCGTGTCCGCCGCTGATCACCATCATGCCCACGACCAGCGGGTTGAGCTTGTAGCGGTAGGCGAAGTTCATGCCGATCGGCGCGAGGATCGCGACCGCGGCAGGAGTGAAGGTGCCGAACGCCGTCAGCAGCGCGGCCACCAGGAACAACACCCAGGGGATGAGGGCGACCTTGCCGCGCACCAGCCGCACCCCGGCCGCGACCAGCCGGTCGATGGTGCCGTTGCGGCGGGCGACGGAGAACAGGTAGGTGACCCCGACGATGGTGACGAAGAGCTTCACCGGGAACCCCTCGAAGATCTCGTCCTCGGTGAGGCCGAGCGAGGCGGTGCCGACGGCGAAGGTGGCGACGAAGGCGAGGATGCCCAGGTTGATCGGCAGCACCGTGCCGACCACGAACATCACCAGCAGCGCGCCTATGGAGATCACTTCAACAGACATCTTTGTCCTTGGTGCGATGGGGGAGGGGCGCGCCCCGGGGGCGCGAGGGTGTCCCGGTGCGGACGGCTGGGGGACCGGCCGACCGAGGTGATGTCCGCCCCGGTTCAGGCAGCTTGGGTGCGGCCTGTTCCCGGGACGTAGATACGGGCGTCGGCGAGCAGCCGTGCAGCGCGTTGCACGGTGACCCGCCGCGGCAGGCCGTCCCGTATGTCGGTGCAGCGGACCGCGACGATGCCGGCGGGGGTGCCGAGACGCAGCCATTCGTCGGTCGGGCCGCCCGCGGTCCGGCAGACCACGGAGTCCTCCACGAGCCCGGCCGCCGCGACGGCGACGGCGGAGGTCAGGCCGATCGCGGGGTGCGGGGCGTTCATGCTGAGCATGCGCACCGAGATGTCGTAGTCCTCGGCCGCGATCTGCTCCCCGAGGGTGGTGGTGTACGGCACCGGCGGGCCCACCAGGCCCACCTTGGGCACCGCGTCGCCGGGTTCGTCGCCCGGCTTGAGCAGCCCCATCAGTGGTGCGGCGGTATGACGCACCGTGCGCAGCCAGGGCACGTCCGCGCCCATCCGCTCCAGTGGCTCGGCGCCGGTGCGTCCTGCGCCGAGGGCGTCGACGAGGACGACGGGTGCTCCGGCGTCCACCATGCTCGCCCGTACCGGCACGGCCGCAGGGACCGGCAGATCCTGTACTGCCCGTCCGGTGGGGAGCAGTGAACCGGTGGTGCCGCCGGCCGGATCGCGGAAGGTGAGGCCGACGGCGACCCCGCCGGCACGGGTGCCGGGTACGGTCTGACGGCCGAAGTGGTGTACGACGCCACCGGTGGTGTCCACGAGCCCTTCGAGGACCGCGCCGGTGTTGGTGTTGCGCATCACCACACGAGTCCGGTCGCCTGTGATCGCCACCATGCCCTTCGCGACCGCGTACAGCGCGACTCCCGTGGCGCAGTTGCCGCAGTTGCTCGTCCACTCGACCGAGCCCGTGCCGATGCCTACCTGGGCGAAGAGATAGTCCACGTCCACGCCGGGTTCCGGGGCGGCGCCGACCACCGCCGCCTTCGAGGTGGTGGGGGTCGCCCCGCCCACACCGTCCAGTTCCACGGGATCGGTGGAGCCGTACGCGGAGACCAGCAGCTTCTCCAGTTCGCCACGGCCGGCGGGGACGTCGACCTGGTTGAACAGCCAGCACTTGCTGGTGCCGCCACGCACCAGGGTCGCGGGAGTGTGCACGTCTGAGCTCTTCCTTGATCACGAGGGGGAGGGGAGGGCCGAGGCGGTGGTTACGGGCGCATTGCGGGCCGGTGGACCGCTCGGCGATTGCGGAGACCCTCGCAGAGGCGTGACTTCGGAACAATCGCAGTTCGCTTCACATGGGTTTAGCCCAGCTAAAGTCATACGCATGCTGAACGTGCGCCGACTGCTACTGCTCACCGAGGCCACCGAACGCGGGTCGCTCACCGCCGCGGCGGAGGCGCTGGGCATGACCACGTCCGCCGCCTCCCAGCAGATGTCCCTGCTGGAGCAGGAGGCCGGACAGCCCCTGATCGAGCGGCTGCCCCGTGGGATCCGGCCCACCCCGGCGGGTGCCGCGCTGGCCGAGCGCGGTCAGGCGATCCGCCGTGAACTGCGCGCAGCGCAAGCCGACTTGGACTCCTTCATGGCCCTCGACCAAGGCACTTTGCGGCTGGGTTCCTTCCCCACGGCCAGCGCGTCCCTGCTGCCGCTCGCGCTCACCCGCTTCCGACGTCGTCACACCGGCATCCGCATCGAGGTACGCGCCGGGGTCCTCGCCGAGCTCCGGGAAATGCTGCACACCGGAGAGGTGGAGCAGGGGCTTCTCTGGGACTACGAGTGGAACCGCCTCGACGATCCGGCGCTCTCCCTCACCCACCTCCTGGACGACCCCACGGTGCTCGTCGTCCCCGCCGACTCCCCCCTTCGCACCCATCCCTCCGTGCGCCTCGGCGACCTCGCCGACCAGGAGTGGATCATCCGCGCCGACAACCACCCCGTCGCCGACGTCCTGCGTCGAAGCTGTCGCCGGGCGGGCTTCGAGCCGCGCATCGCCTACTCCTCGCACGACTACCAGGAGGCACAGGCCATGGTCGCCGCCGGGCTCGGCATCGCCCTCGCCCCCCGCCTGGCCCTCACCAGCCGCCGCAGCGACGTACGTCTCCTGCCCTTCGCCTCCGACGTACCGGCCCCCACCCGCCGCATCCTGCTCGCCCGCGCCACGGCCCGCCCCGCCACTCCACCCGCCCAGGCGATGGCCCGCGTCCTGCGCACGGTGGCGCAGCGGTTCACAGCCCCCGGCCTGCACCGCGCCCAGCTCGGTGCGGTACGGCGCGGCTGAGGACACGGCGCGACTGAGGACACGGAGCCCACGCGGCCACCATGCCCAACCGTTTCCCCAAAGCCTTGACGATGAAAGAGCGCGCACCTACGGTCCCCACACCGCTCCCGATCGGTCGATCTCCCGAAACTTTCGTCGTGAAGGGAGCGCTCCCATGCTCTGTCCGAGGCGAGAAGAGCAGACGCCGGGATGAGCGACGCCCCTCTGTGAAGGAGGAACCATGTCGTCACACCGCAATGGATCCAGCAACACAGGGCCGGAGTCTCCACGTCGTCGCGCCCTTCTGGCGACCATGGGCGCTCTGCCCGTTCTCGCGGCCGCGGCACCGGCCGTGGGAGCACCTCGTACACCGTCCGTCGCGGCTGCGTTGACCGTCGACCCGTCGGCGACGCGGCAGACGATCCGGGGATTCGGCGGCATGAACCACCCGCTTTGGATCGGTGACCTGACATCCGCTCAGAGGGACACGGCCTTCGGCAACGGCGAAGGACAGCTCGGATTCTCGGTGCTGAGAATCTTCGTCTCCGAGGACCGGGCGAACTGGAACCGCGAAGTCGCCACCGCCAAGCGCGCGATCGAACTCGGGGCGACGGTCTTCGCATCGCCCTGGAATCCCCCCGCTCACATGGTCGAGACCTTCGTCCACGGCCAGCAGACCGACGCGAAGCGGCTCCGGTACAACATGTACGGCGCCTATGCGCAGCACCTGAACGACTTCGTCGGCTTCATGCGGAACAACGGAGTGAACCTGTATGCCATCTCCGTGCAGAACGAGCCCGACTACGCCCATGACTGGACGTGGTGGACTCCGGGCGAGATGACCAGGTTCCTCCGGGAGAACGCCGGCTCGATCAGTACCAAGGTCATCGCTCCGGAGTCCTTCCAGTATGTGAAGAGCTTCTCCGACCCGATCCTCAACGACGCCAGAGCACTCGCCAACGTGGACATCCTCGGGGCGCACCTCTACGGCACACCGTTCCAGAACTTCCCCTACCCCCTCTTCAAGCAGAAGGGCGGGGGCAAGGAACTGTGGATGACGGAGGTCTACTACCCCAACAGCAGCGATTCGGCCGATCTCTGGCCCCAGGCACTCGGCGTCGCGGAACACGTCCACCGCGCGATGGTGGACGCCGAGTTCCAGGCCTACGTGTGGTGGTACATCCGGCGCGGCTACGGACCCATGCGGGAGGACGGCCGGATCAGCAAACGTGGTGCGGGCATGGCGCACTTCTCCAAGTTCGTCCGCCCAGGGCATGTACGCATCGCCGTGACGCCGAATCCCCAGCCGAACGTCTACATCTCGGCGTACAAGGGGAGCGGCTCCCGGTTGGTCATCGTCGCCGTCAACAAGGGAACAGCGCGAGTGAGTCAGCAGTTCATCCTGCAGAACAACACCTCGTCCGGCGTGTCGTCCTGGTTGACGGACGCAGGCAGGAATCTCGCGGCCCAAGGCAGGATCACCGTGTCGAACGGCTCCTTCACCGGTCAGCTCCCCGCTCAGAGTGTGACCACCTTCGTGACCGGGTGAGGATCCCCCCGGCATCAATCCCGCATCCCGATTGAGGGACGCGAGGAGAGCTGGGGGCGACTGCGACGTACGGCCCGGCCGCCGCCCGGCGGCGCCGGGCCGTGCCACGGGGCCGCGGCATTTCGGCGAGGGACGCCGCCGTGTCATGACCCTCGAAGGCGACGACGGCGGGCACTTGGCCCCATCGCTTCGCATGGCCGTCTCGATGCGCCCCTCGGGGCCGTTTCGACGCGCGCACGCCCCCCTCGCCGGCGGGCGGCCGGTGCTCCGCGCGCCGATAGCCTTCCGGTCCGGTTCAAGTGCCGTGTCTTGCCCAGTTCTTGATCGTTCCAAGTGACGTGGAGATGAGCGCTGCTTGGGCCCGGGGTGCGGGCAGGACGGTTCCGGCCGCCGTACTCACGGTGCTGCTGGCCGGGGGCTGCGCCGGGCCGCCGCAACCGGCGCTGCCGGCGTCGGAGCAGGCACGCAGCGACCTGATCAAGACGGCACAGCAGGTGTTGGTGGACCGGTGCATGACCGCCCACGACACCGCGGGACGGCCCGCCGCGCAGGAGGACGCGCTCTTCGGGACGGACCCGGCCGAACTGGAGGTCACCCTCGCCACCGGTCACACCGTCCGCACGCACACGGACGGCTGCCTGGCGCAGGCACACCGCTACCTCTACGGCGACCAAGCCCGCTGGTTCCGCGCCGAGGTCACCGTCAACAACCTGCGCCCGGAGGCGCAAGCCCGCCTCAAGCAGGACCCCCGTTACCGGGCAGCGCTCGCGCGCCGAGCCGCCTGTCCCGAGGGAGACACCCGTTGTGCGCGAGAAAGCGGGCTGGACACCCTGCGGGCCCGGCTGGAGCCCGCCCGGCTCGACGCCGTCCGCGCAGCGCACCGCGAGGACATCACCACGTACGAGCAGTTGCGCGACCGCGCACTGCACCGCGCGGCCCGGCTGCTGGCCGGCCGCCCCACCCCCCACCAGAAAGGTCCCGACCCGTCATGACGAAAAGCAGGCTGTTCACCGCCGTCGCAGCGGCGTTCCTCCTCGTCGCCGGTGCGCTCACCACGGCCGGCACGGCAGGCGCCGCCGATTGCCCGCGCGGCGAGTTCTGCGTCTGGCAGAACGCGAACTTCTCCGGCCAGCGTGCCAACTGGTCCGGCGACGACCGCTGGTGGGAGAGCTGGATCGCGGACACGGACTCCTCCTGGGCCAACCACGGCATCTCCGGGCCGGGCATCAAGGACCATGTCCGGGTCTACTCCCGCGCCAGTCTGGGCGGACACATGACGATCTGTCTCACCCCCGGCCAGGAAGTCGGCTACAACGGCGCGGCCAACGACCAGGGCGACTCCCACACCTGGGCCATGGGCTGCTGACACGAGGCACCACCGGAGCCCCTGCCGGACGCACGTCACGCAGGGGCTCCGCGCTGCGCCCGGGCCTGAACGCGTGAGCGGGCGTCGAGCGAGATCTCGGAGCCCCGCAGGCCGGCTATCGGGCGACGGGCTTCCTGATGCGGGCGGACTCGTCCTGCAGGAGCAGGGAGAGCAGGGAAGCCACGGACAGGCCGGCTTCGGCCGGGTGGCGCAACACCTTGTCCGGCTCGATGCGGTAGGTGTTCGTGCGTCCGTCCCGGGTGTGGGAGAGATAGCCGTCATGCTCCAGATCGGCGATGATCCGCGAGACGGCGCGTTCCGTGAGACGGCATCGGGCAGCGATGTCACGGATGCGGACGTTCGGGTTGTCGGCAATGACTGCCAGTACGCGCGCGTGGCTGGTGACGAACGTCCATCCGCTGTGGGACTCGGGCACTGCGACCATGCGCAGCATTTTAGAGCAGCCCGTTGCCGGAACGTAGATACGTGACATACTTTTCATGCAACAGATGACGTGCTCCCCTCGGGGATCCATAGAAGGAGCCCGACCATGCCCTGGGACGAGGCCGGCATGCCGGCGCTCACGCGCGACACCGGCGCCGAGACGCTGCCGGAACGGCCCACCGCGCCTGCCTCGGAAGGGGCCGCGGTGCTGCAATACGAATGGCGCGGGGCCTGGGTCGTCATCGCCCGCGGCTCCTACGACATGGACTCGATCACGCCATTGGCGGACGCGCTGGCGGTCGCGGTCAGGAAGCATCCGAAGGTGATCCTGGACGCCTCCGGCATCACCTTCGCCGACTCGACCCTGCTCAATCTGCTGATCCTCACCCACCAGGCGGGCACCCTGCGGGTCGTGGCGCCGTCGGCGCAGCTGAAGCGGCTCTGCGAGATCACCGGAGTGGACAGCATCCTTCAGACCCGGGATTCCGTCGACGACGCCGCCGTCTCCTGAGCGGGCCCGCCTCGCTCTCGTGACACTCCCCCCGGTCTGTGGGCCGGCGTCTCCGACGGGTTCGGTGGCGTGCCGGCGCAGTTCGGCCGGGAGGTGGCTCCTGCTTTGTTCAGGGCCTGAAACGTGGGTTAACCTGCGGCGTATTTCCACATCGCATACATATCTGTGACCGTGGAAAACGCATGCACGACAACCGGGCCGCACATCGGTCCGGGGGGTTCCGAGTCCTCGGCATCGAGGGCTCGTGGGGAGCGGAACGAGGGTGCGCATGACCAGCGACAGCACTGGGGTCGTCGATGCGGTGCCGGGCGACCAGGAGTTGCGTCGGCTGCTGGCCGGCCTGACGGCCGTACGCGACGGGGACTTCGGCACCCGGCTGCCGGACGACGCGGACGGCCTCATGGGCGACATCGCCAAGGTCTTCAACGGCATGGTCGACCAGCTGTCCGTGTTCACCTCCGAAGTCACCCGGGTGGCCCGCGAGGTCGGCACCGAGGGCACCCTCGGCGGGCAGGCGGAGGTGCCGGGCGTCTCGGGCACCTGGGCCGACCTGACCGACTCGGTCAACGCCATGGCCGGCAACCTGACCACCCAGGTCCGCGACATCGCCCAGGTGGCCACGGCGGTTGCCAAGGGCGACCTCTCGCAGAAGATCGACGTGCCCGCCCGTGGTGAGATCCTTCAGCTGAAGGAGACCGTCAACACGATGGTCGACCAGTTGTCCGCGTTCGCCGACGAGGTCACGCGGGTGGCCCGCGAGGTCGGCAGCGAGGGACGGCTCGGCGGCCAGGCACAGGTGCCCGGCGTGGCGGGCGTCTGGCGTGACCTCACCGACTCGGTGAACTTCATGGCGGGCAACCTCACCGGCCAGGTCCGCAACATCGCCCTGGTGGCCACCGCGGTGGCCAAGGGTGACCTCTCGCAGAAGATCACCGTGGACGCGCGCGGGGAGATTCTGGAGCTGAAGAGCACCATCAACACGATGGTCGACCAGTTGTCCGCGTTCGCCGACGAGGTCACGCGCGTCGCCCGTGAGGTCGGCACCGAAGGACGCCTCGGCGGCCAGGCCCAGGTGCGCGGTGTGTCGGGGACCTGGAAGGACCTCACCGACAACGTCAACGTGATGGCGTCGAACCTGACCGGCCAGGTCCGCTCCATCGCCCAGGTCGCCACCGCCGTGGCGCGCGGCGATCTCTCGCAGCGCATCACCGTGGAGGCCGCGGGCGAGGTCGCGGCGCTGGCCGAGGTCATCAACACGATGGTCGACACGCTCTCGGCCTTCGCCGACGAGGTCACGCGCGTCGCCCGCGAGGTCGGCACCGAGGGGCGCCTCGGGGGCCAGGCCCACGTGCCGAACGTCGCCGGCACCTGGAAGGACCTCACCGACAACGTCAACTCCATGGCCAACAACCTCACCGGCCAGGTGCGCAACATCGCGCTGGTGACGACCGCGGTGGCCAGGGGCGACCTGTCGAAGAAGATCGACGTGGACGCCCGCGGCGAGATCCTCGAACTCAAGACGACGATCAACACGATGGTCGACCAGCTGTCCGCGTTCGCCGACGAGGTCACCCGTGTCGCCCGCGAGGTCGGCACCGAAGGACGCCTCGGCGGACAGGCCGAGGTCGAGGGAGTCTCCGGCACCTGGAAGCGCCTGACGGAGAACGTCAACGAACTGGCGGGCAACCTGACCCGGCAGGTCCGCGCCATCGCCGAGGTCACCAGCGCCGTCGCCGAGGGCGACCTGACCCGCTCGATCAACGTGGAGGCGTCCGGCGAGGTCGCCGAGCTCAAGGACAACATCAACTCGATGGTGGAGTCCCTGCGCGAGACCACCCGGGCCAATCAGGAGCAGGACTGGCTCAAGACGAACCTCGCCCGGATCTCGAGCCTGATGCAGGGCCACCGCGACCTGCCCGTGGTCGCCGAGCTGATCATGGACGAGCTGGTGCCGCTGGTGTCGGCCCAGTACGGGGCCTTCTACCTCGCCGAGGACGGCGACGACGGGCCCGAACTGCGGCTCGTCGGCTCCTACGGCTACCCGGAGGAGAGCAGCCGGCCCTCCCGCATCGCCTTCGGACGCACCCTGGTCGGACAGGCCGCGCGCAGCCGCCGCACCATCATGGTGGAAGAGCTGCCGGACGGCTACGTCACCATCTCCTCGGGCCTCGGCCAGGTGGTGCCGTCCGCGCTGGTGCTGCTGCCGGTCGTCGTCGAGGGGCAGGTCCTCGGTGTCATCGAGCTGGCCTCGGTCACGCCCTTCACCCAGATCCACCGGGACTTCCTCGCCCAGCTGATGGAGACCATCGGCGTCAACGTCAACACCATCGTGGCCAACGCCCGCACCGACGAGCTGCTGGTCGAATCCCAGCGACTCACGGTCGAACTCCAGGCCCGCTCCACGGAGTTGCAGGTGCAGCAGGAGGAACTGCAGCGCTCGAACGCGGAACTGGAGGACAAGGCCTCGCTGCTGGCCGCGCAGAACCGGGACATCGAGGCCAAGAACCTCCAGATCGAGCAGGCCCGCCAGGAACTGGAGACCCGCGCCCAGCAGCTGTCGCTGGCCTCGAAGTACAAGTCGGAGTTCCTGGCCAACATGAGCCACGAACTGCGCACCCCGCTCAACAGCCTGCTCATCCTGGCCCAGTTGCTGGCACAGAACCCGTCCCGCAACCTCACGCCCAAGCAGGTCGAGTACGCGCAGATCATCCACTCCGCCGGTTCGGATCTGCTGCAGCTCATCAACGACATCCTCGACCTGTCGAAGGTCGAGGCCGGGAAGATGGACGTCACACCCGAGCGGGTGACGCTGCGGCAGCTCATCGAGTACGTCGAGGCCACCTTCCGGCCGATGACGACGCAGAAGAGCCTGGAGTTCACGGTGACGACGGCGCCCGGCGCGCCCGCCGACGTACTCACGGACGACTCCCGGCTGCGCCAGGTGCTGCGCAACCTCCTGTCGAACGCCGTGAAGTTCACCGAGCAGGGCAGCGTGGAACTGAGCATCGAGCCCGCCTCGGACGACGAGGTGCCCGACGGTGTGGTGCGGGGCGCCGCCGTGGTCGCCTTCCGGGTCAAGGACACCGGCATCGGCATCCCGGAGCAGCACCTGGAGACGATCTTCGGTGCCTTCCAGCAGGCGGACGGCACGACCAGCCGCAAGTACGGCGGCACCGGCCTGGGCCTGTCCATCACGCGGGAGATCGCCCAACTGCTCGGCGGCGCCGTCTCGGTGCACAGCACGCCCGGCCAGGGCAGCACGTTCACGCTGTTCCTGCCCGTGGCCCGCCCCGACTTCGAGGAACTGCTCCACCACGGCAGGCCTCTTGAGCGGATCTCGGCGGAACCCGCGCCGGAGGGACTGTCCGGCTCGGTGCCGGTGCCCCAGATCGGGCCCGGCCCCCGGCCCCGGCGTCTGCTCGTCGTGGAGGAGCGGTCGCGCGGTCTGCTGACCCTCGTCGCGGAGAGCGTGGTCGCCGACCTGACGCACGGCCGCTCCGACGGTGCTCAGCGTCCCGCGGTCGACATCATCACCGCCGTCGGCGCACAGGAGGCGGCCGGTGCCCTCGCGTCCGAGCCGTGCCACTGCGTCGTCCTGGAGCTGGGCATGCCCGACGACGAGGCGTCCCGCTTCCTCCAGGCCCTGGAGGGTGACTCGGCGCTGACGAGCGTTCCGGTGCTGGTGCACAGCAGCCACCCCGCGGACGTGCCCCTGGACGAGACGCTGCGCTCCCGCTCGGCGGACGGCGCACTGGAGCTGCTGTCCAGTCTCGACGAACTGCGCGAGCGCATCGCCCTGCACCTGTCCGCCGAGGAGCCCGGGGACGTGCTCTCCCTCGTCCGCACCGAAGGGCCCCAGCATCTGACGCCGCCCACCGTCGACGACGCGTCGGTCGGCCGTACCGTCCTCGTCGTCGACGACGACGCGCGGAACCTCTTCGCGCTGAGCGGGATCCTGGAGCTGCAGGGCTTCCGCGTCCTGCACGCCGAGAACGGGCGCAGAGGCATCGAGACGCTGGTGAACAACCCGGACATCGCCCTCGTGCTGATGGACGTGATGATGCCGGAGATGGACGGCTACACCGCGACGGCCGAGATCCGCCGAATGCCGCAGTACGCCGAGCTGCCCATCATCGCCGTCACGGCCAAGGCGATGCCGGGCGACCGGGACAAGAGCCTCGCCTCGGGTGCCAGCGACTACGTCACCAAGCCTGTCGACACGCGCGACCTCATGGCCTGCGTCCGCCGCTGGCTGCCCGCATGAGCGCACCGGCGCCCGACCCGCACACCGGCGGGCCGGGCGCTCCGCAGCGCCTGTCGTTCCGCGTCCCAGGGCACTCCAGCCGAGGAGCATCCACACCGTGAGCATGTCCGAGCAGCCGCGCGAGCCGGGTCGGGGCGGTCAGCCGAAGCGCGCCGCGGCCGCAGATCCGGAGTCTTCTCTGCCGTCGGCGACCTCCGACGCGTCGTCCCCGGCCACGGAGGGCAAGTCCACGTCCTCCGACGAGCAGGCGGCGGCCCCCAGCGGGCCAACGCGGGACATCGACGGTTCGCCGGCCTCCCACGACGAACCGCCCGCCGACCTCGAGGACCTCTCACCCGCCTCCCCGGTGGGCCGGCTCGCCGCCACCGTGGAACGGCTCAGCCGGGAGGTACGGGCCGCCCAGGCGGAGGCCGAAGGGCGTGCCCTGATCGAGCTCGCCAAGGGCGTCCTGGTCGAGCGGCTGCAGTGCGGCCCCGCCCAGGCCGCCCGCCAGCTCACCCAGTTGGCGGAGCAGGCCCAGGTCACCCCCCTGGAACTCGCCGTCGACGTCATCAACCAGGCAGCCCGGGACCGGATGTCCGAGGTGACGGACGCCTTCCTCACCGCCACCAGGGCCGCGGACGAGGCGGAGACCGAGTCGGCCGCCGTGCGCCTGCGCGCGGCGGAGAGCGGCGTACTGGCGGCGGACGACGCCCAGGCCGTGGCGGACGCCCTGCTGGAGCAGGCGCTGCGCCCGCTCGGTGCGGTGGCCGTGGCCGTATGGGCCGTCGGTGCCGACGGTTCGCTCACCCTGGCGGGCAGCGCCGGTTTCTCGCCGGCCGAGGCGGAGCGCTGGCGTTACGTCCCGCCGGACGTGGTGACCGTGGCGCGACGGGGGCTCATCGAGCGCGAGGGGCAGTGGATCACCACCCTCGGCGCGACCGGACTGCCCACCATCGGCCTGCACCACCATCCGGACGGCGGCCGGGCCGCCCTGCCTGCCGGCACCGGAGGCCGCATCCACGGTGTGCTGGAGATCGCCTGGCCGACGCCGCTGGCGCCGCAGTCCCCGCAGATCGTCCGGCAGATGGAGGCGCTGGCCGAACTGTGCGCCCACACCCTGGAGATGTACACCCCGCCACAGGGAGCGGCCCAGGAGCCGCGCTTGCTGCCGGACGCCGCCGAGCTGATGGATCTGGCCGACGGGCTGTACGACCCCGCCCTCGTCCTGGTGCCGCATCTGGACGGCGACGGGCACCTGGTGGACTTCCGCATCCAGCACGTGAACAACCGCTTCCTGGACCCGGCCGGCAGGCCGCGGGCGGTCGTGAACGGCGCGCTGCTCCTGGAGGCCTACCCGATGGCCGCCGGGGACAGCGAGTTGTTCCAGCGCGTCGAACGGGTCTACGCCACCGGTGAGCCCTTCCGGGCCCGCCGCATGAACCTCACCGCCCTCGTCGACCAGGTCTCCCTCTCGGCGGTCGCGGACATCAGCATCAGCCGTCACGGCATGTCCGTCCTCCTCATCTGGCGCATCGAGGACGAGACGGCGCGACTGGCCAGCCTGCTGCAGCACGCCCAACGTCTGGGCCGTATCGGCGGGTTCGAGGAGAACGTGCTCACCGGCGAGATCACCTGGAACGGGCAGCTCTTCGACCTGTACGGGCGCCCGCAGACGAGCACCCCGGTGCCGCTGGAAGAGCTGCCGGCCCATGCGCACCCGGACGACGGCGTCTCCATCCGCCGCTTCCTGCGTACGCTGCTGCACCACCAGCGGCCGGCGGCCGCCGACTTCCGGCTGCAGCGGCCGGACGGGGTGACCCGTCACATCCGGATCGTCGCCGAACCCGTGCTCGACACCGACGACCGGCTGCTCCTGGTGCGCGGCGCCTGCCAGGACATCTCGGCCCAGCACTGGACCGAGGTGGCGCTGGCCGCCACGCGCGACCAGCTGGCGCACACCGAGCAGCAGGCGACCGAACGCAACCGGCTGACCCTGCAGCTGCAGCACGCCATCATGCCCCCCACGCAGGCCCCGCTCCAGGTGTCCGGCCTCCAGGTCGCCGTGCGCTACCGGCCCGCGGAGACCGAGCAACTGGTGGGCGGCGACTGGTACGACACCGTCGTGCTGCCGTCCGGGCAGGTGCTGCTGTGCGTCGGGGACGTGGCCGGGCACGGCATCGAGGCCGCCACCAGCATGGTCGTCCTGCGCAACGCGCTGCGCGGCCTGGCCGTGACCGGCGCCGGGCCGGGCCAGCTGCTGTCCTGGCTCAACATCGTGGCGCACCATCTGACCGGCGCCGTCACCGCGACGGCGGTGTGCGGACTGTACGATCCGGCCCGGCGGACGCTGCGCTGGGCCCGGGCGGGACACCTGCCGCCCGTCCTCGTCCGGGACACCGAAGCGGCCCCCCTGCCCCTGGTCAAGGGACTGCTGCTGGGGGCCGTCCCCGAGGCCGTCTACGAGGAGACGGAGCTCCAACTGGCTGCCGAAGACACCCTGTTGATGTACACGGACGGTCTGGTCGAACGCCGTGACCGGCCGGTGGAGGAGTCCCTGACCCACCTCCTGACCACCGCCCGCGCGGCGCCCAGCACGCTCGACCAGCAGCTGGACCGCCTGTTGACCTACAGCAAGTCGGACACCGACGACGACACGTGCATCGTCGGCATCCGGGTCGGGTGAGGGGCCGGAGCAAGGAGGCGCGGGGAATGGCTCTGCAGCCCCTCGTGCCTCACCGTGGCCGCCACCAGCGCCACTCCCCGCGTTCCGCGCCGACCTGCGGATCGACAGCGGTGTCCACGGGTTCCGGCAGCCACGGCCCCACATACGCCTCGCGGCGGACCCGCGCCGACCGGGCCACGTTGATCGCCAGCCGTGTGGTGATCCTCGCCAGGAACGCACCCTCGTCCAGCACCGTGCTCCGGTCGACTGCCTGCCAGCGCACCCACACGTCCTGCACCACGTCCTCCGCCTCCGACACGCTGCCCAGGACGCGGTAGGCGATGCCGAACAGCCTCGGACGCAGCCGCTCGAACGCGTCCGCCGCCGCGTTCAGCGCGTCGTCGGGGAGGGGCCGCTGCTGGTCCATGAAGCCGATGCCTCCGGGGTCGACGGTCGTGTCGTTCGACACTACGTCCCCCGGAGGACCGGCATACGCTCCTAGTCCTCGTACCGGGGCGTCCACTGCGCCCCGGCGATGGCCTTGCGCAGGTCCTCCTCCGTCGCCTGCGGGGCCACCCCGTCCTCGACGGCGGCGAGGGCCGCCGCCAGGGCGATCTCGCGGGCGGACTCCCGCATCCCGGTCAGCGGCGGCAGCAGGGGCACGGGGAGGTCCTCGCCGTCCGCCGCCCGCACCGCGCACCGCGCGACGGCCCGGGCGGCGGCCACGAGCATGCGGTCCGTGACCCGGGTGGCCCCGCTCGCGGTCACCGCGAGGCCCATGGCCGGGAAGACGTACACGTTGTTCGACTGCGCCACGGGCACCTCGCGCCCATCGACCGTCAGTGGCGGGAAGGGCGAACCGGTGGCGATCAGCGCCCGCCCGTCGGTCCAGCGGGTGAGGTCCGCGGGGTCGGCTTCGGAGTGCGAGGTGGGGTTGGACAGCGGGAAGACGACGGGCCGTTCGCAGGTCGACGCCATCTGCCGGACGATCTCCTCGGTGAACGCGCCGTGCGCCGTCGACAGCCCGATGAGCGCCGTCGGCTCCACGCGGCGCACCACCTCGGCCAGGCCCGTGCCGTCCCAGTCGGCCACCTCGCTGTCGTCGCGCGCGAACTCCCGCTGCTGCGGGGTCAGTTCGGAACGCGAGGACACCAGCAGGCCGTCGACGTCGAGGATCCAGAACCGCGCCGTGGCCTCGTCCTCGGACAGCCCCTCGTCGACCATGGCCGTACGGATCATGTCGGCGACGCCGATGGCGGCCGACCCGGCGCCCAGGATCACCACACGCTGCTCCGGCAGCGGCGTGCCGGCCACGTCCGCCGCGGTGGACAGGGCACCGAGCGTGACGGCCGCGGTGCCCTGGATGTCGTCGTTGAAGGTGAGCAGCCGGTCGCGGTAGCGCGCGAGGATCGGGTGGGCGTGGGCGGTGGCGAAGTCCTCCCACTGCAGCAGCGTCCCCGGCAGTTCCGCCTCGACCGCCGAGACGAACGCCTCGATCATCTCGTCGTACTCGGCGCCGGTCAGCCTCCGGGCGCGCCGGCCCAGGTAGCGGGGGTTGTCGAGCAGGGTCTCGTTGTCGGTGCCGACGTCCAGCAGGATCGGCAGCGTGCGGGCCGGGTGGATGCCGCCGATCGCCGTGTAGAGACTGAGCTTGCCGACGGGGATGCCCATGCCGCCGACGCCCTGGTCGCCCAGGCCGAGGATGCGCTGGCCGTCGGTGACGACGATGACGTCCACGTCGTGGTCCCGGTGCGGGCGGTTGCGCAGGATGTCGCGGAAGCGGTGCCGGTCCTCCCAGGTCAGGAACAGCCCGCGGGGCCGCCGGTAGATCTCGCTGAAGCGCTGACAGGCCTCACCCACCGTGGGCGTGTAGACCACGGGCAGCAGCTCCTCCAGGTATTCGGTGACCAGACGGTAGAAGAGCACCTCGTTGGTGTCCTGGAGCTGCCGCAGGTAGATGTGCCGGTTGAGGGGTTTGTCGTAGCCGTGGAACGCCTCGTAGGCGCGGGCGACCTGCTCGTCCAGGGTCTCCACGGCGGGTGGCAGCAGCCCGTCGATGCCCAGCTCCTCGCGTTCGCGCCGGGTGAAGGCGGTGCCCTTGTTGACCAGGGGGTCGGCCAGGGTCGTGACGGCGGGGCTGGTGGTGGCGCGGGGGTGATGTGTCGGCTGGTCCATGAGGTGACGCCTTCCCGTGACGCGCCGGTTCGTGCGGGTGACGTGTGCCATCCGGACGAAACACCGGCTCCGGGGAAACGTCCCCCGGCCACCGATGAGTTCCGCCCTGCCGCCCGGTCTGCCTCTTCGTACCCCTCGCCGAGCTCGACACCCGCCAGGAGACAGTGACATGAGTGTGACGACGCCTCAGACCCCGCTCGCGCCGACCGAGTCCCGCAGAGCTTTTCTCGCCACCCGCCCCGTGTGGCTGGTCGGCGTCCTGGCCACCCTCGCCGGTGCCGTCGTGACCGAGGCGTTCGCGCTCGTCGCGCGGGCCGCCGGTGTCCCCATGGAAGCGGCGAGTCCCGGGGCCACCGAGGCCGCGCGGATCCCGGTCGGCGGCTTCTTCGGCGGAGTGGTGTTCTGGTCGATCGCCGGAATCGTCCTGGCCGTCGCGCTGGCCCGCTGGGCCAAGAGGCCCGCCCGCACCTTCACCGTGACCACCGTCGCCCTCACCGCACTGTCCCTCGCCGGCCCGGCCGTCGCCCCGCACACCCCGACGTCCACCCAGATCGTCCTGGCCGCCTCCCATGTGGTGGCCGCCGCGGTCGTCGTCCCGCTCCTGGCCCGCAGGTTGGCCCACGGACAGCGCTGACCCCGCACCCCCGACACGGGCCCGTCGCGCCTCGGCGCCGACGGGCCCGTCGCTGTGACTCCTCCCGCGGTCTCCTCCCGCGCCGCCGCCCGGCGATGGCACCGTCACCACCCCGAACGGCCCAATCACGCTGCGCCGGAGGAGGCGAATGTGGATGAGCGGTGTGACCGTGGTGGAAGTGATGCCGTGGACACAGGGACGAGGAGGCGCGATGGCGGAGGCACTGGTCGAGGGCGGCACGAAGGGCGCTGTCACGACGGTCGGCGCACGCCCGTCCCCGGGCGTCTTCGAGCAGCTCAGCGCAGTCGCCGACGCCGTCCTCTACGAGGGTTACCTCCTCTACCCCTACCGCCGCTCGTCCACCAAGAACCGCGTCCGCTGGCAGTTCGGCGTGCTGTTCCCCCGGGACTGGGTGGAGGCGGACGGCCCCGTCCTCCCCGGTGTCTCCGGCTCCGCCGACTCCTGGTACCAGCAGACCGAGTGCCTGCTGCGGATCCGTCAGCAGGGCGGCGCCCGCGTACGCATGCGGGTCCGCTACCTCCAGATGCAGCGCAAGCAGGTGGAAGAAGCGGGCCGCCCCGTCGAGTCGCTGCACGGCGACGACGGCACGGTGCATCTGACCTTCGACGAGGCCCTGCCGCGCGAGTGCGAGGTGGAGGCCCCGCTCGACGAACTCCTCCGGGGCGGACGGACCGTCGCGGTGGGCGCCGCGGCTGGTGAGGACGTCGAGCCGCTGCCCGAGAGCACCGGGCGAGTGGTGCGCAGCCGGGAGGAGATCCGGGCCGAGACCACCCTCACCGCCGAGCGGCTCTCCGAGGACCTCTGCCGGATCCGCGTACGCACCGCGAACACCGCGCCCGCGCCGCGACCGGGCACCGCGCGCGACGAGGCACTGCGCCGGGCCCTCATCGCCACCCACACCCTCGTCGGCGGCGACGGGGTGGAGTTCGTCTCGCTGATCGATCCACCGGCGGACCTGCAGGCACCCGTGCGCGCGTGCCGCAACGAGTTCACCTTCCCCGTGCTGGGGGGCGAGGCCGCAGACACCGGACGCGTCCTGCTGTCCGCGCCGATCATCCTGCCAGACCACCCCCAGGTCGCCCCCGAAAGCCCGGGCGACCTGCACGACGCCGCGGAGATCGACGAGATCCTCACGCTGCGCACGATGCTGCTGACCGACGAGGAGAAGCGCGAGGCGCGAGCCACCGACCCGCGGGCGGCGGCGATCCTCGACCGCGTCGACACCATGCCGCAGGAGGTCTTCGAACGGCTGCACGGCGCCGTCCGCTCCCTGACACCGGCCACCCCCACGGCGTCCGCCGACCACCCCCTGACGCCCGTCACCCCCACGGCGTCCGCCGACCACCCCTTGACCCTCGTCACCCCCTCGGCGTCCGCCGACCGTCCCGCCTGGTGGCAGGAGGGCGCCGACGACGGTCTCTCACCGACCACCGACACCGTGCTCGTCGACGGCGTCCGGCTCGGCGGCGGCAGCCGCGTACGGCTCCGGCCCCGGAGGCGCGGCGCCGACGCCCAGGACATGTTCCTGGCCGGCCGGACCGCCGAGGTCGCCGCCGTCTTCCACGACGTGGACGGCAGCGTGCACCTCGCCGTCACCCTCGACGACGACCCAGCCGCCGAACTGAACAACTGGTACGGCCGCTTCCACTACTTCCGGCCCGACGAGC
>NZ_JBEOXI010000081.1:0-30942 GCF_040296465.1 Streptomyces sp. NPDC002130 | reverse complement strand
GCTCGGGGCCCTGCGTCGACGCGGCCGAGACAGGCGAGGAGCAGTACGCCCCGGATCTCGCCGAGGAGTCCCGCTGCCTGGCCCGCCTCCTGCGCCACCACGGCGTCCCCCTCGGCCTGGTCACCGACGGCCGCTGGTGGTGCCTGGTCTGGGCCCCGCTCGGCGGCGTCACGACCACGGCCGTCTTCGACTCCATCGGCTGGAACGAGGCCGCCGAGCGGAACGTCGTACGGGCCTTCGTCTCACTGCTGCGCCGCCGCCGGTTCTTCGAGTACGACGACGCCGAGACGCTCGTCGGCCTGCTCAAGGCGAGCCTCGCGGCGGGCGAGGACGTCACCGAAGCGCTCGGCGTCCAGGTTCGCCAGGCCGTCGAACTCCTCGTGGACGCCATCGGGCGCGCGGACGTGCGGGCGGTCGAGCATGGGTCGCCGGGCCTGCACGCGTCGGGGGTGAGCGCGGGCGAGGTCTACCGCGGCGCGGTGGCGGTCATGATGCGCGTCGTCTTCCTGCTGTTCGCGGAGGAGCGGGGCCTGCTCCCGGCGGACAACGAGGTCTACGCCCGCTCCTACTCCGCCCGCTTCCTGCGCGACGAGCTGAAGGCGCGGGCGGACGAGGAGGGCGAGACGTCACTGGAGCACACGACGTCCGCGTGGCACCGTCTGATCGCCCTTTTCCACGCCGTGCACGGGGGAGTGGACCACCCGGGCTCCGGCTTTCACCTCCCGGCGTACGACGGCTCGATCTTCGACCCGGACAAGTACCCGTGGCTGGAGCGCACGACCCCGCTCCTCCCGATCGACGACCGCACGGTCCTGCACATGCTCCAGGCCGTCCAGGAGGTCCGGGTCGGCAAGGGCAAGGACCGTGAGGTCCGCACGCTCAGTTTCCGCGCGCTGGACGTCGAGCAGATCGGCTACGTGTACGAGGGCCTGCTGTCGTTCGACGGCCGCCGGGCCACCGAGCACATGGTGGGGCTGATCGGCCCCGAGGGTCTGGAACACGAGGTCGCCCTGCGGGACTTGGAGACGCTGGCAGCGAAGGCTGGCGGCTCCGTGAAGACGCTCGCGAAGTCCGTCCACGAGAAGTGGAAGGACCCCAAGCCCCCGGCGACGGCGGGCCAGCTGGAGAAGCGGCTCGCCCCCCTGGGGACGGAGGACGCGGCGGAGGCCCGTCGCCGACTGAACGCGGTGACCAAGGACCCGGCCCTGACGGAACGGCTCCTGCCCTTCGTCGGCATCCTCCGCGACGACTTGCGCGGCCTGCCGACGGTCATCCCGAACGGCGCGCTGTACGTCACGGAGTCGTCCCTGAGGAAGAACACGGGCACGCACTACACGCCCCGCTTCCTCGCGGAGGAGGTCGTGCTGCACGCGCTGGAGCCACTGGTGTACGAGCCGGGGCCGCTCCAGACGGCGGACGCGGGGGAGTGGCGCCTGAAGTCGGCGGACCAGATCCTCGCCCTGAAGGTCGCGGACATCGCGATGGGCTCGGCGGCGTTCCTGGTGGCGGCCTGCCGTTACCTGGCGGACCGATTGATCGAGGCATGGGAGTCGGAGGGCCGCGCAGACGCGATGGCCTACCGGGCGGGCCGGGCCGTGGACGCGGTGACGGCGGCGGACGCGGAGCAGGACCCGGTCGTGGTCGAGGCGCGGCGGCAGATCATCGAGCACTGCCTGTATGGCGTCGACATCAACCCGATGGCCGTGGAGATGGCCAAGCTGTCGCTGTGGCTGGTGTCGATGGACCCGGGGCGCCCGTTCACGTTCCTGGACGACCGGTTGGTGGCGGGGGACTCGCTGCTTGGCGTGCACGACATGGAGCAGATCCAGTCGGTGCACATGAAGCCGACCGGGCAGACCGACGTCCTGGCCGAACAGGCACGGCAGTTGGTGGACCAGCTGACCCGGGAGCGGTTGGCGATCACGGCCATCAAGGGCGTCGACCTGCCGGCGCTTCAGGAGAAGCGGGAGCGTCTGGAGGAGGTCAACCGGCACTCGCGGCGACTGCGGCTGGTGGGCGACCTGATCGCGGGGGCGGCGCTGGCCACTTGCGCTTCGGGGCGGGTGCCTTGGTATGAGGAGGAAGGCGGGGATCGGGTTCGGGACCTGTTCCCCCGGGCTGCGTGGATCGTGCAGCGGATTATGGAGGACGGGGTCGAGGACGACTCCGAGGTGGTGCGTGCGGCTCGGGCTACGGCGGAGGAGTGGCTGGGGGCGGAGCTGCCGGAGGGGGCGTTGGAGCGGCGGCCGGTGCATTGGCCGTTGGTGTTTCCCGAGGTGTTTTCCTTGAGAGGGGGATTCGATGCCGTCGTCGGAAATCCTCCGTTCCTGGGTGGCAAAAAGCTCACGGCTCCCCTTGGTCAGGCCTATCGCGAATATATGGTCGATTTCCTTGCCAATGAAGTGCGAGGTAATTCTGACCTCGTTGCATATTTTGCTCTTAGGGTTCATGAACTCCTGAATGGGTTGGGTCAGACGGGTATCATCGCAACTAACACCTTGGCGCAAGGTGATACTCGTGAGGTGGGCCTTGATCAATTGGCTGCTGTCGGGGTGGAGATTAGGCGCGCGATCAAGAGCGCTCCGTGGCCTTCGAATTCGGCTGTTCTGGAGTACTGTGCAGTCTGGATGACTAAGATGGCTCCCTCGGGAGGCATTCCTGCCGTCCTTGATGGGCACACGGCCCCCAGCGGAATCACGACATCTCTCAACCCCGTCACGCGCATGAGGTCGTGGGTTGAAGGGCTACAGCAGAGCGCACGCCTTGCCTACATGGGCAACAATGTGAATGGCATCGGATTCGTTTTGCTGCCCGACCAGGCGGCCTCGCTCATCGCTGCCGATGCCCGTTCCAAGGATGTTATCTTCGGTTATCTGACCGGCCAAGACGTGAGTAATGATCCCGATTGTGCCCCGAGTCGACAGATTATCGATTTCGGCGGTATGAGTCAGAGCGAAGCTCAGTGCTTCCCGGCAGTGTTCGAGTACGTCCGCAAGCACGTAAAACCCCAGCGGGATCTACTCGGTGACGATAAGAAGGCCGTGCGAGAGCGGTGGTGGCAGTACGAGAAGTTGGCCCCTGGGTTGCGAGCGGCCGTCAATCCACTAAGGCGCTGCATTGTCATCTCGCTTGTTGGCAAGGCTGTCATGCCTGTTATGGTGCCTACCGGGCAAGTTCTGTCCCACCGGCTCGGGGTCTTCGCGTCGGATGACACCGCCCTGCTCGCGTTGTTGAGTAGCGCGCCTCATTTCTGGTGGACACTGGACCGTACGTCTACGCTGGAGACCCGTATCAATTACAGTCTCTCGGACGTGGTGGAAACGCTGGTCCGTCCAACGCTTACTGATCGTCTGCGGGCGTCCGGTTCGCTTTTGGACAGTCATCGTCGAACTTTTATGATCGCTCGCAACATGGGTCTCACTGATACTTACAATCTAATCCACAGTCCTGACTGCCACGACGAGGACATTGTGGAGCTGCGGCGCATTCACGAGAGGATCGATCAGGCCACCGTCGAGGCGTACGGCTGGCACGACCTGTTGGACGAGACCAGCCAGACCCCACCCACCGATCCCGCCCACGAAACATTCCCCCTCGACCACGGCTTTCACGAGACCGACCAGGGAATTCGCTACACAATTGGCCTCCTCGCCCGAACCGAGATCGTCGACCGCCTCCGCCAGTTGAACCATCAGGCATACGCCGACGAGGTCCACCTTGGGCTGCACAAGGGCGTGACGGAGAGGAAGGCGCGAGAGAAGCACCCGGACCTGCCGCCGCCGTCGCCCGAAGCCATCCAGAAGCGCAAGGAGCAGCTCGCCGCGCGAGGTGGGTCGGATTTCGGTGAGGGCGCTGAGGGCGCCCTGTTCTGAGCCGTCGGCATGACAACGGGCTCGTTCACGTCACCTCAATTAACGTGAGCGAGCCCGTTGTTCTGCTCGGAAGCCGTACTCGGCCCTACTCCACCGTAAGCGCCACGAACGCCGCCCACTCACCCTGGCCGATCCGCAGCACAGGCCCGCCCCCCACGGCCTTCGAGTCCCGTACGTACACGGCGTCCAGACCGGCAGCCACCTCCACGCAGTCGCCGCCGCCCGATCCGCTGTAGCTGCTCTTGAACCAGTGCAGCCCGCTCACGCTCTCGGATACCTGCTCCACGCTCATGTCTCTCCCACCAACCGTTCGATGAGCCGTGCGGACTCGACGCCGTTCAAAGCCTGCGATCGCAGCTTGCCATACCGCAAGCCGAAGGCACTGACCTCTGCGGGATCATGCACGACACACCCGACTTCCTGAGACTCGATGTAGCCGAGGTGCTGGTGCTCCTTGGTCTCCAGCACCACGAACGCGCCGTTCAGACCGGAGTGGAACCCATACGCGGCAGGCATGACCTGTACCACCAGGTTCCGCAACATGCCGACCTCCAATAGGCGTTGCCACTGTCCGCGCATGACCTCCGTGTCACCCACCGGGTTCCGCAGCGCCTCCTCCGCGATGATGAAGGACAGCTCCGCGAGCGGCACCCGCGTCAACAGCTTCTGCCGACTCAGTCGGGCCTCCGTGTGCTGTTCGATGATCTCCTCGCTCAGCGGCGGGCAGTGCCCGGCGAACAGGGCCCGTGCGTACGCTTCCGTCTGCAACAACCCGGGGACAAGCAGCGGATCGTAAGAAAACCGACTCACGACCTCCGCCTCGATCAGCGCGAAGTTCCTGAAGAACCGAGGCAGCTTCGCCCGATCCACCTCCCCCTGGAGCGCGTCCAGCACCCCGCCCGCCTCCAGTGCCCGCTCCGCCGCCACAGTGAAGGCCACCTTCGCCGGCCGCCGCCCCTGCTCCACCGAGGCCACCTGCTCCAGCGAGTAGCCGATCGCATCCCCGAGCTGCTGCTGGTTCAACCCGGCCCGCTTCCGCAGGTACTGCAACAGCACCCCGTACGCCGACCACACGCCCGGCACATCGGGCCCCTCGTCCTTCGCCTTCGCGCCCCGCCCCGTCCGCGTCTGCCGTGCGTCCCGTACCGTCCTCACAGTCCCACGCCCTTCCCATCCCGCTCCGCGCCCCGCCACGGCCGCGCTCGCCACCGGTCCATGTCCAACGCGAGGCGCGGGAACCGGGACACGCGCCGGACCCGTACAACGCCCGTACAAGCCCCGTACAACCAGGCCCACAACGGTCCGCCCACTCCGTACGACGAGCCCGACGTACGGCCGTCGTACCTGGTCAGCGGGCCATCCACCCCGCCACGCTGACACCGTGACCCACCATCACCTGACCGAAGAGGCGAAGCCGTCTCTCACCTCCACCCGCCAACTCACCCTGCGCTTCAGTAGCACCCGGCGCGGCGCCAGCCTCGCCCGCCGCCTCGCCGTGCAGCAGTTCACCGAGTGGACGGGCCTGCCGTACGACTCCGACCCCGCCCGTGCCGTCGCCCTTGTCACCGCCGAGCTGGCGTCCAACGCGGTCCGCCACGGCAGCCTCCCCGGCCGGGACTTCCGGCTGACGCTGCACCGCCTGCCGGACCGCTTCCGCGTCGAGGTGACCGACACCCGCCCCGAGCGCCTGCCACCGCCTGTGACACCGCGGCCCGCCGACGAGACCTCGGGCCGCGGACTGTTCCTCGTCGAGGCATACGCCGACCGTTGGGGACGCACGGTCCGGGACGCGTACACGAAGACGGTCTGGGCGGAGGTGCGGCTCAGCACCACGGACTAGTGCTGTGACCGCATGGGTTCGCCGGGTTGGCGGTTGCAGCGGTTGGATGGGCATGACGTCCGTCCGACCGCTGGAGGTGCGGTGGCCGAGCCTGTGCGGGTGCGCAGACTGACCGATCAGGAAGGGCGGAAGGTGCAGCAGATCGTGCGCCGGGGCGGTACCAACTTGGTTCGCTACCGGCGGGCGATGATGCTGCTGGCGTGTGCCGGCGGGAACGCGTGCCGGGGATCGCGCAGCTGGTCCAGGACGACGAGGACACGGTGCGGGAGGCGATCCACCGGTTCAACGAGATCGGTCTCGCCTGCCTGGACCCTCGGTGGGCGGGAGGCCGTCCCCGCCTGCTCGGTGATGACGATGAGGACTGCGTCGTCCAGACGGCCACCACCCGCCCCACCAGGCTCGGCCGGCCCTTCACCCGCTGGTCGAGGGAAAGGGCGTAGCCGATCTCGAGCACGCGGTAAGGGTTATGCCTGTCCCCGTGCCCGGTGCCGCTTTGCGAACGACCAGGTCACCGCGGTCATCAGGGCAGGGATGGCGAACAGCGGTGCGAAGGCGATGCCCCAGACAGTTTGTGCCGTACCGCTCGACATGTATGTCTGGCTCTCGACGGTGAAAGCGACCACGAGTTGCCACAGCGCCACCAGGACCAGGACGCCCGAGGCGGTCCAGGCAAGCGCGGCGAGGGCCCCAGGGCGCAGCGGCCGCCACCGGTCGCTGACGAGCAGCAGCGGAAACAGAGCCGCCAGCTCGGCAAGGACGGACAGACCGACGACGTAGGCAATGCCCCAGCCCGGGATGTCGAAGACGTCGCGCAGCACCTGGTCGCTGTAGCCCACATAGACGCCGGATGCCATGGCGATGCGCCACAGACCCGACGGGACCGCGCACAGCGCGATGGCGTGGGCAGCGCGGCGAGCCCAGACAGGCGCGGGTGCAGCGGTGGGGAGGGGAGTGTTGGCTGTCGTCATGACGTACATGCTGGCTCTGAACATGGCAGCCGCGCGTCGTCCACTACGGCGGGCTGCCTCCGCCCTGCGGAGGAGGGCGCACCCACTGAGGGAGGACGTCAGGATGCTCGACCGCCGGGCAGGTTGGGCTGTCCAACACTCGGTGATGGAGGGGGCATCGCGACCACCCCGGCGAACCTTCACGGTCACAGCACTGGTGAGGCCCGCCACCCCTCGTCCGGGACAGGCTGCCCGGCGAGAGCCGCCGCAACGTTGACGAGGGGGGAGGACCGTCAGCGACCGCCGTAGTGCTCCGCCAACTTCTGGAGCTCCCGGGTCCACAACAGCACGTCATCACCCGGCCGCTTGTACGGTGCGCGCCGGGCCAGCTTGAAGAAGCCGCCCGACGGCCACCCGCTGTCCTTCAGCACCACAAGGGCCGACAGCAGCGGCAGCGACCCGTCCGGGCTCTCCCGGACCGAGGCGTCCTCCAACGGGTAGGGCATGGGCCCCTCGTGAGCGGGGACGTGATGACCGAGCCGTTCAAGTTCGGTGCTCAGATCACCGTACGGAATGGGTGCCGCGCCCTGGCGTGCCCGTGAACGCAGGATCTCGACCACGGCGTCCAGAGCCTGCTCGTACTCCAGCGTGCCCTTCTGCATGTGCCCTCCCGGTCTCGGTATCCGACGACGGTTGAACCTGTGCCACCGGCCCTCCGACCGTAGCTCGAATGCTCGAAGTGGCGGCGCACCTCTTGTGAACTGAGTGCATGGATCACATACTGAGTGCGATCAACCGCTGCCCGCCCTCCTGGCAGGCGCGGCCTGGCCCGGGGGGAACGCGTGAACGGCTCGGACGGCAGACTCGTGCAGACCGCGGTGATCGGAGGTCGGAACTCCGGGCGCGCGATCATCCTGCCGACCGACGCGGACGAACTGACCCGGTGGCGCCGACGTCATCCCGCCTACACCTACTGGTGCGGCACCCAGCTCGACGGTTGCGGCAACGAGCTGTCGGACCGCCTGTATCGCGACAAGGTCTGCCACTTCGCCCACCGGCCCCACACCTCCTGCCACCGTACGGCCACCGGTGCGGCCAGCGCCGACCATCTGTTCATCAAGGACGACCTCGCCGCGTGGGCCGGGCGCAACAGGCTGAATGGGCGGACCACTTCACGCGACCTCGGAACCGGCCCAGGAGACGCTGTCGACTTCCGGGTGGGCGGGGCAAGGCAGCACGTGCGCTTCCAGTTCAGCAGGCTCGCGCACGCCGAGTGGCAGAAGGCCCGCGGGCGGCTCGCTCCTGAATCCACCACCCTCGACTGGGTCTTCGGCCCGGGCACGGCCCACCCGGAGACCATGGAGGAGCTGTACGACGAGCACGGATACCTGCTCCGCTTCCGCTTCGAGACCCACGGCGCGGTACGACGCATCCGGCTCCGGGCGGAGGACCCCCGGCGCAGCACCGACTGGGTGCCCCTCGACGCCTGTGCGATGACCCCCGAGGGGCTTCGGCTCCCGGGAGTGCGGCCGCGACGCCGTGCGGGTACCGGCCCCGCCGCCGAGAGAGAAGCCCGGCACAGGGGAGCGCCGGTGCGGCGGTCACGCGAGGAGCAGGTGCTCGCGCTGAGGGAGGCGCTGCTGAGCGCGGCGAGGTTCCGGACCCGGCCCACCTGGGAGGCGCTGGCCCGAACCGCCGGAAGCGACCTGCTCGGTCTGTCCGCCCCGGACCGTGTCGGTTTGCTGCTCGCCGTTGAGCATGCCGGTGGCGGTGAGGGGAGCCCGCTGCTGTCGGCGCTGATCAGGACGGGGGAGAGTGACCCGCCGCCCTACCTGGGGGATGTGGTAGCCGCTGTCGGCTGCGGAGTCCCCGCGACGGCGGCGGTCCTCAAACGATGGTGTCAGCGTGAGGCGGACCGGGCGTTCGCCGTGCACGGGGTACCGTCCCGCACGGCCCCGCCGCGGCTGCCGCTCACCGCGGACGGTCAGCTCGCCGCTCAGCAGGGTGCGGAGCCCGCTCAGCACCAGACCATCGTGCATGTCCAGGGCGGCCCGGTCAGACAGCCCACGGCCCGGCCGAAGCCGGAGTCGAAAGGGCTCGTCGGTGTTCCCCTCCTCCGCGACACGGAGATCCGGCACGCCCTGCGCAGCGCACGGCAGAGGCGCGGACCCAGGCCCAGGTACGCCGCAGCTCTCATGGCGCGGGCGGAAGAGGCACTGACGAGGCTGCCGGAACCACAACGCAGCGAACTGGTCGCCGAGATGGTGACCACCCGCCGCTGGCTGGATAGTCGATCGGAAAAACCGGCGCGGAAGCCGAGGCAGAGCAGACGCGCCAAGGAGGCGGCGGACGCGAAGAAGACTGCGGCCGCAAAGCAGTCGACCCGAGCGAAGAAGACGCGGCAGGGGAAGAAGGCGAAGAACCCTTTGCAGGGTGCACGTCCCCTACCCGGAGTCGGCGACGCCAGACCGAAGACGAGGCCGAAGTAAGCGCCGTTCTCACCGCGAACTGCCGCCCTCGGGGCCTTCCAAGCCGTGAAGGCCCGGCGAACCCGGCTGAGGTCACGGAGGGAAGCTGCGACAAGTTCCTCTTCCAGCGGCGTGGACTCATGGCCGCGATCATGCGGGACTGCTTTCAGACACTTTGATACCGGGGGGCGATGACATGACTCTCTCTGCTTACGAACAACAGGAGTGGGACAAACTCCAGAAGCGAAAGGCGGCCTCCCTCAGCAAGGAGGCGAGGAAGATCATTCCGCAGTCGGCCCGGGACCGACTCGCTTCGCTCGGCCAGAAGGTGAAAAGCGCCCCGGGCGCCGACAAAGTGGCTGCCGCCTACGGCGGAGCCGCAAGGGGTCTCGGCAAGGCTGTGGGAGACACCGCAAGCCGGACCGTGAGCAAGAAACGTGTCGTCGAACAGTATGGACGTGCCGGACATGACGTCGCCGGGTTGGACGAGATCCGTGAGCTCGACCTGCGCGTCGTCGATGAGGTCACCAGGCACAACCTGCTTCGGTACGGCCACGCGCTCTCGGCAGCTGCAACCGGCCTTGGCTCCGCCGCGGCCGTGACAGGCGGCGAGGTGCTCGCCAGCGCCGGAACAATCGCCGGCGCAGGCGCGGGTGCCGCACCCGGATTCGGAACCGTAGCCGGGGCGATGGCCGCCGACACCGCGATGATGCTTGCCCTTTCCACTCGAACGGTCGCCGCCACGGCTCTCTACTACGGCTACGACCCAAGCGATCCCGAAGAGGAAATCTTCGTGATGTCCGTGATCGCTCTCGGACTGTCCACGGGCACATCGGCGAAGACGGCCGCTTACGCCGAGCTGTCTCAACTCACCCAGTTGCTGGTGAGGAACGCTCCTTGGGCCAAGTTGAACGAGAAGGTTCTCACCAAGATCGCCCAGGCCTTCGCGGCGAAGTTCACGCAGCAGCTACCGAAGAAGAAGCTCGGGCAGCTCGTGCCCATCGCCGGCATGGCTGTCGGCGCGGGGCTGAGCTACATGCTCATCGATCGGATCGCCGTTTCGGCGCGCGACGCGTATCGCGAACGCTTCTTGATCGAGAAGTCGGGTGGTGACCTGACCGGTGACCTTGACTACGGCGACGCCGACCTCGTGCAGGACGATGACGCGATCGGCGTGTTCGAACTGCTCCGGGAGGAGGAGGCGCTGCCGACGCCCACCCCGTCCGACTCCGTGGATCAGCCGGACAACTGAGCTCGGCGTACTACCGCACGAGGCACTTCCTGGAGATCACGCAAGTTGCTTGCCGCGGGCGAACAACGCGGCTTCAATCTGGTCCGGGAGGACACCCGCTCCTTGCGCGTACTCGTGGGCGAGGAACAGGTACCGGCGGTACCACGGCGTCGTCCAACCGCTTGTGGGCCACATCTCGCCGGTGTCGGCGGCCCGCAGCGCCAGGGCGACGAAACGGTCCAGGATCAGCGGACGCCACGCTCCCTCACCCTGCTCGTGACCGGCGAAGTAGATCACCTTCGTGAAGAACGCCGGGCCCAGGTACTTGATGTGCTGGTCGTTGTTGAAGGCGTAGTACGCCGCGACGGGGCCCTCCTCCCGGAGCGTGCTCAGCCCTGCCTCCAGGCGCGCGTCGATGTCCCCGGCGGAGGCGGCCGCGAAGATGTCAGCGCGACGTGTGACCGACCGGGCCTTGGTACCCGTGCCCCAGACGAGGGCGGCGATCAGCAAATGCCGACGGCCTTCGACGGTGGCCGAGCGACGCGCGACACCGAAGACCGTGTTGCGGTCGACTCTCCGCCGACCGGCCACCGTCGGGCAGTCATCGAGCTCCGGCGGCCACCAGTCGGCGCTGGGCAGAAGGGGCATCCAACGGGCTCGGTCGAACGGAATCGCTTGCCCGAGCACTTTGCCACGGTCAGGGACGGGAGTCCCGGTCGGCATCAGGTCCACCTTGGTCGCCGGCATGCTCTGAGTGTTCCGCATCGCCGTATCAACTCCTCTGTGTCGGGGCGCCGGGACGCCCGCCGCGCGCAATACTGGAGGCATGCTTGTTCCCAGCGGCCAACTGTCGCCGCTCCAGCAACACTTGTTGCGGGAAATGGACCTTTGTGACCTACCGGCTCCCGAGACGGCGCCGGAGTCCTACGCGGCCCGGGACCTCGACACGGACGAGGTCCGGGACGCCTTGCCGACCCTGTTGTGGTCCGGGCTGGTCGAACAGCGCGGTGGCGACCGGGGCACCCTCCACCTCACCCCGCTCGGAGCGGCGGCCCTGCGCGCGGCGGAGTGCGACGAGCTGACGGCTCGCCTGAGCGCGGTGACGTCGTTCGCCGACACCGTGTCCCGGGGTGCGCCGCCCCGTTCCGCCGGGCACGCGCTGAAACGGCTCGCGGAAGGGACATGGACTCTGGAACAGGCGGAGTCCTACGTCCGTAACGGGTGATGCGGCTGGTGCCGACGTCTCATGACTCGTCCGACTGGCCGAAGTCCAGGACGACACGGCGCCGTGCACGCGTTGCCCCGGGCTGAGGCGGGAGAACGCCCGACGACGTGAGGTCTGCGACGGTGATGACCGGCGAACTCACGATCTTCGCGGTGAGTGCCTGCTGCGCGGGTGCGAGGTCGACCAGCCGTCGAACGACGGACAGCAGGTCGATCAGTTCCTCGGTCCACTCCCTCGGCCAGGACGTGACGTGGATGTCGTCGAGCGGGCTGGTCTTGCGGCTGGTGGGGCGGGCCTTCCGGTAGCCGAACCACTTCTTGATGACATTCATCCCGCCGACTTCGTAGTTCCAGACCTCGGGCGGGACACCCGTGAAGGTCCCCGGACCCACCCGCAGGGTTCCGGTCTCCGCGTCGTATCCGAGCGTGTCGGGCACGGTGGAGCCGATCCCTGTTTCGTACCGCACCTGCCGTGGGTCTCCCGCAGGGAAGGCGACGCTCTCCTGGCCCGACTCCTGCCCGGCGGGAGGGGTGCCGGCGTCGCCGTAGGTCGCCGCCCAAAGGAACTCGCGGCCGACGCGGACCGCTTCGCTCCAGAGCACCGGATCGCGGGTGAGGGGTAACCGGACGCCGGGAGTGAGCAGTTCCTCGGCGAAGTGCTCCGTGAAGGCACCGTGCCCGGCGACCGCCACGGCGTAGGCGGCGAGGTCGTGCGCGGGCAACTCGTCCAGGCCGAGGGCTCCGGCCAGGTATCGGAGCAGTCCGGTGGGCACGTTGGCGCTGCCGTCGGGATGGAGCACGGGGTGCACTCGCCCGCCCCGGCCGTTGAAGTGATGCGTGTCCGGTAACAGCGCGGTCGCCACCAGCGCGGGACCGCCGCATATCTCATGGCTGCTCTGCTGATTGAGGAACACCTGCCCTGGTTGTAACGACTCCCATAGCTCTGCCCGAGGCCGGTCGATGACGCGATGGTCCGCGATGAGCCATTGGCGATCGAAACTGCGTAGCCCTACCCGTAAGAGCCGTGGACCGGTGTGAGACTCATCGATCATGCACCGGTCGGGATGAGCAAAGCCTGGCAGGCTTACCGGACGCGAGTCGAGACTGCGGCTGTCAGTCTCCTTGAACAGGTGTGCCTTGACCTCGAGGTCCGTCTCACCGATGAGACGAGCCCATCGACGTTCAAGAACCGCATCTGAAGGCGAGGTCACCCACGACCTATTGGTCTTGTTGCCGGGGCTTCCCCACGGGAACAGCTCATCCAGCGCCGGATAGTCGTCCCACCCCGACAACGTGGCCGGAGTGAACGGCTGCACTCCCCGCCCATGCGCGTCCCGCCAGCCCCCGTCATCCAGACACACCTCCCGCAGCTGGGCGAACTTGTCCGCCCGCCTGCCCTGAAGAGCCCGGTAGTGGACGCGCGCGGGACGTTCCGAGTCGTGATCGGACCGCCGTACGAACACGCAGATCGACAACGGCTGGGCGACATGGGGGAACACGCGGGTGGCCACGTCCGACCGCTGGCCTTCCGGTGACAGGTTGATGACCCAGCCCTCGTCGCACGTCCTGCGCAGATAGTCCCGCATACCCCTCCCGGCCGGACCGGTGGCGAACGCCGACGGGGTGATGAAGCAGACGACACCG
Source organism: Streptomyces sp. NPDC002130 (assembly GCF_040296465.1). NCBI lineage: Bacteria > Bacillati > Actinomycetota > Actinomycetes > Kitasatosporales > Streptomycetaceae > Streptomyces > Streptomyces sp. NPDC002130. The sequence continues at coordinate 17,716 of NZ_JBEOXI010000081.1, read as the reverse complement.
TGCCGGTCGTCGGCGTGTGCGTCGAAGACCTTCCACGTGGCCCAGCGCCAGAAGTAGACGTACAGGTTCTTGAGCGCGTGCTCGTAACGGCCGTTGCCCGGATACCGGAAGTCGTCCAGGGGCGGGCGGCCTTGGCCTTTCACCCGCTTCTCGATCCAACCGCCGCGGTTCTCCGCCTTGTCGTCGTACGGCGGATTGGAGATGACCACGGTGACAGGGACGTTGGCCTTGACGTGGTTGGCACGGGCGCGTGAAACGGAGAGGGCCGCGTACGTCGAGGCGAGCTGCTCCTCCTGGACGTAGGGGTCGTCGAGCGTGTCCGTGACGTGGAGGTTCAGGCCGCCCGGCGGGAGTGGGGCGCCGTGCTTCTTCAGCAGGTCGGCCGCGCGGAGTTCGGCGACGGCGAACGGACCCATCTGGAGCTCGAAGCCGTACAGCCGCCGGGCGAGCCGGCCGATCGCGTCGGGAGCCATGGCGTGGCCGTGCCGCTCGGCCGCCTGGCGCGCCACCCGCTCGATGACGGTGTGCAGGTAGGTGCCCGTGCCCATCGCCGGGTCGACGATGTGCACGCTCTCGTCGCCGTACCCGCGCGCCTTGCCCAGGCGGGTGCGCAGTACCTCTTCGGCGAGCCGGACCATCTCCTCGACGATCTGGTGCGGGGTGTAGTACGAGCCGCTGCGCTGGCGGAGGCTGTCGTCGTAGACGGAGAGGAACGACTCGTAGAGATGGAGGTAGGCGTCCCGGTTGCCCTGCCGGATGGTCTCCCAGTCGACGGCCGCGACGGTACGGGCGAGGAGGTTCAAGGTCACCTCGAACCGCTCGTTGACGTTGTCGGTGAGCAGTTGCAGGGCCTTGCCCATCAGGGCGTGGCCCGCGTTGAGGCGGCGGCCGATCTCGTGAAAGCTCGTGCCGGTGACAGGGATGCCCTCGGTGTGGGCGAGCAGTAACGCGAAGGTGACCGTCTGGGCGTAGCCGTCGGCGAAGGTCGCGTCGTCGGCGGTGGGGAAGAGGAGTCGACGCCAGTCGCTCCTGAGGCCGGTGAAAGGGCAATCGGCTTTGGAATCCGCCGTGTTCAGCCCCGCCTCGGCCCCCAGCTGTTCCCGTACGGCCTCGCGCAGCAGGCGGCACAGTGGGGCGATGTGCTGGACGAGTACCGAAACACGACGGATCTTCGGCGGGTCCCAGCAGAGCACGGCCTGAGCCAAGGCGTCGAAGGCCGCGAGGTCGGAGGCTGTCAGCTTTTCGCCGGCGCTCTTCAATGCCCCCGTCAGAACGACCTCCTCACCGATCTGCGCGCCGTACTGGAAGACTCGCCAGTGGGTGCCGTTGGTGTAGAGCAGGTTGGGGAGGTCGCGCAGGCGTTCCCACTGTCTCTTGTCGTGACCGGTGAAGGAGTCGGGATCGATGTTCCTTCCGGGCCGCTTCACCTCGATGTATCCGGTCACGTCCTTGTTGACGCGTACGGCGTAGTCGGGGCGTACCCCCAGGTGCGGGATGCGGGTCTCCGGGCACCAGTCGATCTCGGGGCGGGCATGGTGCGCGGCGATCGTACGGAGCAGTTGCTCCAGAGGGGTGCGGATGGCCGCCTCGCGGTCACCCGGCCCCAGTAGGTTCCGTTTGCATTCGGCGCCGAAGACGGAAACCGCCTCCTGGAGCCATCGAAGATGTGCGTCAGCCATGAACCGTCCCCCATCCCCCGGCCCCGGACGCGGTATGGGACCAGCCCCTACCTGCGAAGTATGGGACAGCAACATCCCAATTGGGCAGGGGCGTGCAGGAGTTCGGCTGAGGTGACGGTGCGCCCCGCAGTGGTCGTCCGCCGGCGGAACCGGTTACGTCGGGAACCGGATCCGCCGAGGCGGAACCTAGTTGTCCAGCCGGACCGGCATGAGGAGCGAGAAGGCGCCTTCGTCGTCGGGCCGGCGGATCGCGAGCGGTGCCGTGGAGGCGCCCAGTTCAAGGATGAGCTCGTTCCGGGCCCCGGCGGCGAGCGCGTCCAGCAGGAACTCGCGGTTGACGGCCACGTTGCCCGGGTCGTCGTCACCGTCGTCGCATACGATCACGGACCCGTTCTCCGCCACCCTGAGCACACTGAGGTCGTGAGGCTCACCGTCCTGCTCACGTGTCTCGCTCACCCGTACCGGGCCGGTCTCCAGCGCCTGACGGAAAGCCGCCGTATCGACGTGGGCCCGGCGACCGGGCGGGAGGGCGACGAGACGGCGGTAGTCGGGGAAGTCATGGCCGATGCTCCGGCCGGCCGTCTGCCGGTCTCCGGTTTCCAGCGTCACGCGGTCACCGTCCACCGCGAAGTGAACGGGCTCCTCACCCGTCAGCAGCGCCCGCATCGAGTCGACGAGCGGAAGAGGCACGACGACCTGCGTCCGGAGCCCGCCGTGCCCGGTCGTGGGCGCCTGCGCGACCGCCATCCGGTAGCGGTCGGTGGCCACGAGGTGAAGGCCGTCGCCCTCGACGTCGAAGAGGACTCCGCCGAGCATCGGCAGCTCCGGGTCGGTACCGGCCGCGAAACGGACGGCGTCCAGCGCGGCGCCCAGTTCCGGCGCGAGGACGGAGAACCGGGCGTTGGCGTTGGCGGTGTGGAGCGAGGTCATGGGGTCTGTCTCCCTGCGGTCGAGTAGAGCTCGGAGCGTGGAGAACTCGACGCGGGCATCGGACAGCCTCAGCTCGAGACGGCGCAGGTGCGCCTGGAGCAGACCGCGCACCAGGTCCGCGTCGGCCCCGGCCCAGCCGGCCAGCACGAGCCGGATGTCCGCCAGCGGCATGCCCGCCCGGCGCAGCCGGGCCAGCAACCGGGCCTCCTCCAGCTGCCCGGGCTCGTACCAGCGGTAGCCGCTGACCGGATCCACCCAGGCGGGGACCAGCACACCGGCCCGGTCGTAGAACCGCAGCGCGCTCACGCTCAGTCCGCCGTCCCGGGCCATCTCCCCGATGCTGCGCATGTCGTTCTCCACACCCGGAACCCTGAGCCCTCGACAAGGTCGAGGGTCAACTCCGACCCGCGCTCGCTCTCTCGCCTCAGGCAGGGCAGTCCGCCTGTGTGGTCGCCGTGCCGGAGCGGATCATCAGGTAGCCGGATGCGCCGATCTCCGCGACGGCGTAACGCGAGTACGGCCATGCGCTGCCCGCGCTCTCCCGTTCGCTCACGAGGGCCCGGCACGCCTTGGCGGCCGCCATGTCCGCCCAGGATTCGACCTGCTGCTCGTTCCATTGCACGTAGTCCGACCAGACGTACATCGCCGAGTCGACGGGGTCGAAGCCCACCTTGATCTCCGCGTTGCCGAGCACACGTCCCGTTCCGAGCGTCTGACTCATCCCGTTGGTGCCCGCGATGATCTTCCTGACGGCGCCGTCCGCGACCCGGATCTCCGCCCTGTCCGTGCTGGGGATCATCGCCTGCCCCAGACCGTCCTCGTCCGGCTGCCACTCCTGCGAACCGTCCGTGTCCTGCCCGGTGCCGTTGTCGGCGGCCGACTGGCAGTCGGAGTTGGTGACGAAGTCGTCCTCCCAGGTCACCTCGGGGGCCTCACCCTGCTCCTGTTTCACCATGACGTACGTGCGGTACGGCAGGTCGGGGTGCAGGCGGAGCACGACGTCCCGCAGCGTCAGGCACATCGACCTGGCGATCTCCGTCTCCGCGTAGATCACCCCCTGCTCGTCGGAGGTCAGCCGGTACGAGAGATAGACCTCGCGGCGCGACTCGTGGAACCGCACGGTCTCCGGCGTGAAGTCGGCGCCGTCGCTGAGGTCCTGGGCTTCCACGCCCTCGTCGTGCAGAACAGCGCGGGCCACGTCGTGCTCGCCCGCGCCCTGTGCTGCTCGCGCCTCCTGCCAGCTCGCCGCGCTCGCCTCGCCGTCGCTGGAGACCTGTTGCTTCGCCGCCGGGTCCTTCTTCGCAGTGCTCGCGGAGGACTGCGCGGGCTCCTTCGCCTCAAGTGGTGACGTGGACGAGGACGGACGGTGGCCGTTTCCGCTGTCGCCGGGCAGCAGCGCCGCCACTCCTCCGGTCAGTCCGCCGACGACGCCTGCCGTGAGGACAAGAGCTCCGGCCAGTCGCTTCTTCGAACGGCCTCGGTCCCTGGGCAGTTGCCACGTGGGGTCCTCAGCGGGTGGTACATCCCAGACCGCCGTGATCAGGTCGACGGCTGTCGCCGGCACCGTATCGGCACTCGCCACCTGCGTGACCTGGGAGGCCAGCAACACCCCGCACTCCTCGGCGGCCTCGACCGCCGACGGGCGGTCACCCGGTTCCTGGGCCAGCGCCTTCTCCACGGTCCGGCGCAGTGCCACGGGGACACCGTCGAGGTCGGCCTCGCCCGACATCACGCGGAAGGCCACCACATCGGGTGCACCGGCTCCGAAGGGCAGCCGTCCAGTGGCCGCGTAAGCCACGAGTGCTCCCCACGCGAACATGTCACTCGCCGGCCCCGCGCTGCCCTGGCGATAGTGCTCGGGACTGATCCATCCGGGGGTTCCGGTCATGATCCCGGTCCGGGTCACACTGGTGCCGTCGGCGGCGTGCGCGATCCCAAAGTCCAGCACGCGGGGACCGGCGGGTGTGAGGAGGACGTTCTGCGGTTTCACGTCACGGTGCACCACTCCCACGGCGTGGATCGCGGCCAGCGCCTGTGCCGTGGCCGCCGCGAAGGCGTACAGGCTTCCGCCGGTGAGCGGCCCTTGAGCGAATATGTGCTCGTTCAGCGTCGGCCCTGGAACGTAGGCGGTAGCCAGCCACGGCGTCGGCGCGTCAGGGTCGGCGGCCAGCAGTGGGACGAGGTGCGGACCGGTGACGCGGGACGACAGTTCCACCTCGCGCCGGAAACGAGCCCTGAACTCCGGCTCCTGGGCCTGCTCGGGGTGAATCACCTTGACCGCCACGCGCATCCCGTCGGACGTGACTCCGGCGTGGACGGTGCCCATGCCTCCGGCGCCGAGGCGGCCGACTATGTGGTAGGGGCCTATGCGGGAGGGGTCGCCGGGACGGGCCGGCTGGACTCTTCCGCCGGAGCCGATTGCGCTCACGAGTACTTCCTCGAACTGAGAAACGGCCAGGAACGGGCCGACAGGTGTGACGGGTAATCAGAGCGGTGCTTCTGCTGGGCAGCCAGTCGGATGGTGGACCGCCCGGCTCGATTGCACCGGAGAAGAGGCGTCAACCGCCGGCGTAGTTCCTCGCCAGTTCCTTCAGCTCGTTGACCCACAACTCGGTGTCATCGCCGGAACGGTGATACGGAGCACGGCGAGCCAGCCGGAAGAACCCCTTCGACGGCGCGCCGGACTCCTTCAGCACCACGAGGGCCGACAGCAGTGGAAGCGAGCCGTCCGGGCTCCCCTCGGCGGACGCGTCCTCCAGCAGGTGGGGCATCGGGCCCTCGTGTGGCGGCACATGATGGCCGAGACGCTCCAGCTCGGCACTGAGCAAGCCGTACTCCACGGTTTCCGCGCCCCGGCGCGCCCGATCCCGCAGAACCCCAACCATGGCGTCCAACGCCTGCGCGTACTCGACACTGCCCTTCCGCATCGCGGTCCCCTCCCCGGCCGTCGACGTGTGCGACGCGAGCCTATGTGCCTTGGAAGCCCATGGACGTCAGATCGACCATCTCTATGCATTTCTTGTGAACTCAGTGCATGAATCGCATACTGATGGCCTCAGCGTCACCTGTTCTCCGGACACGATGTGTTCCGGCGTCCCGTTGTGAGGTCCCATGCTCGACCACCGTCTCGTGCAGACAGCCGTGATCGGCCACAAGAACTCCGATCACCCGGTCATCCTGCCGATGGACGCCTGGGAGCTGGACCGGTGGCGCAAGGCGCATCCCAACTACAGTTACTGGTGCGGGCTGCAGCTCGGCGGCTGCGGCGGTGAGTTGAGCGACTGTCGTTACACGACCAAGGTCTGCCACTTCGCCCACCACCCGACAGCCCCGGCCTGCCACCGCAGGAACAACGGCGAATCCAGCGCCGACCACCTCTTCATCAAGCGCGGCGTCCAGCGCCTCCTCGGCAAGCGGCAGCTGCGAGGGCAGGTGCAGACCCGGGATCTCGGCACCGGGCCCGGTGACGCGGTTGACGTGCTTCTGTCCGACAGCCGGCGCCGCCTGCGTTTCCAGCTCGCCGCCGTGGACTACCGGGCGTGGCGTCGGGCTGACGACGAACTAGCGGCGGAAGCGGACGACATCGACTGGATCCTCGCGTCCGAGGGAGCGATCACCCAGCAACTCCTGGGGCGTCACGGCTACTGCCTCCGGGTCCGCTGCGAAACGGTGGGCGGTGAGCGCCGAGTCCACATCGGAGCCGAGGCACAAGACCGGACGGTGTCGTGGACCCCGCTCGAGGACTGTGCTCTGACGCCGTCCGGCCTTGTCACGCCGGACAAGGAACGGATCCGCCTGAGCCGGCCCCGTCCCAAACCGACTGCGTTCCCCCTCCAAGGCGGACTCGTCTTCGCTCTCGCGCCCGAGGCCGACGCCCCTGCCGACTCTCCATTCACAGCGGAGAATCGGCGCCTTCTCGTCGCCGACTTGAGGCCCATGGACAGTCCGATCGTCCGGGCCCTGATCTCCCTCCCGGCGGACAGTCCGGCACCGCCCGCCGAGCACGTCTACCGGGTCACCGACGGAGCCCGGCTGCTCGTCGCCGAGGGCATCACGGGGTGGGCGGTCGAGGCGAGCCGGTACGTACGCTTGAACGCACTCGAAGCCCAGCGGACCGGGTTGTGGACGCCTCCTGCGACCTCCGAGCAGATGGCCCCGACATCTCCGACGTCTCGAGAGAACGAACCGAAGTCGGTCGCGGCCAGGCGGGAGTCCGGGCTCCCAGCCACCGCGGAGCCCGTACCTCTCACCAAGTCCGAACTGGTGACCGCTGTGCGTGATGCCTTGGCGCACCACGCGCGCCTGCAGTCCACGACCACGTGGGAGACCTTGGCCCGCACGGTCAGTCCCCAACTGGCCGAGTACTCGATCGCTGAACGACAGTCGCTGCTGGTCGCAGTCGACAGCCCGCTGCGGGAGCACGTCCCCCTGCTCTCCGCGCTGCTCCGGGAGCACGGGGAGCCGCTTCCCTACCTTTCCCAGGTTCTTTCGCGAGTCGGCGTCCTGTACTCGAGCGTGTCGACCCGCATCAAGCGCTGGGCGGCCGTCGAGACCGAGCGGGCTTTCGCGGCATACGGTGTCCCTCCACGCACCATGCCGGATCGGCTGTCCCTGAAGCCGACGCAGCCGGCAGTCCAACGACCGATCAGGACGGTCGAGGTACCGTCTCGAATCAAGCAGGTCAGCCCTGTCCGCAGCCGGCGTCCGTTCGACCGACACGCGTTGATGTTGAAGCACCAAGGCGCGACTGTGGCGCCGGGCGCCTCCACGGTGAAATACCTCCGGTCCCTCGTGCGCGAACTGGAAGGTATGTTGCCCGCTCTGACCAAGGCGCCGCGCAAGCGCGCGCGGGCAGCGCTCAGCGCCGCCCAGATCTGGCTCGCCCTGCATGACGGCAAGACACTCCCGGCGTCGCAGCGCGCCGTGGTCGCCGGCATGACACTCGGCCACTACGTCAGCGCAATGGACATGGCGCTGACCGAGGCGAAGGAGAGCGCCAGGGCGGCCAAGCGCGATCAATCGAACAGGGAGGTCAAGCAACTGGCCCGGGTCGAGCGGTACCGACGCGCTTCCGAGCTGGCCGCAGGCGCCAAGCGGTCCGCCGCGCGCTCCGCGTCTCCTCCTGCGGAGGATCCCGTCGGGCGGCTCATGCGGCAACTCGTCAGCGTGGCGGCAGAAGGCGGAACGACGACGCTTGAAAGCCTCGGTATTAGTGCGGGACCACGCGACCCTCGCGACTTGCTCGGCACGGTCGACAGGAACGTCTCCTCCGACGTACCGCTGCTCTCGGCCCTCGTCACCGGTGGTGATGGCGGGCCCGTTCCCTTCTTCCGCGACATCCTCAGGTCCGCCGGGCTGGCCGTGCCACAGACGGACCAGGCTCTGCTGGCGATCTGGCGTTGCGAGCAGGACCGCGCACACGCCGCCTACGGGCATCCGCCCCGCCCGATGCCGCCGAGGATCGTGCCCTCGGCGTCACAGCACGCACCGCATCCCCCGACGTGATCCGGCGGCCTGCGACGAGGCCGGCGGGAACACCCTCCCGTCTCAGTCCCGCCGTGCCAGATCCAGTGCCGCCACCCCCACGAACCAGTCCAGCACCTCGCAGATCTCGTCGCCGTGCTCCGCGAAGACACTGACCGGGAAAGAGGGACGCAGCTCCAGCTTCGCCTCGGGCAGGTCGATGCCGTCGATCTTGTTCAGCCGGTTCAGGAGCTCCCGGCGTTGCTCCGTGTCGTCGAAGGGGCTGCGTGTCTTGAGGTACTGGAAGACCACCTCGACGGTTCCGCTGACGGGATAGATCCCGACCGGCCACATGAGGCGCGGCCCATGGCTGGTTCCGAGGTCCAGCATGGGGAAGCAACTCGTCTCCTCGTGCCGGCCGTACGTCACATGGCCGCCCTGGCGGCGCCAGAACTCGAGGGCCGCCACGACCCCCTCGAACGCGGCAGGCCAATTCTCGCGCAGCTGCGCACGGAACCGCTCGGCCGCCGCCGTGTCTTCCCCCTCGGGCAGCGGATCGTGTGCGGAGGGCTGCACCACGTCCCGGCCCAGCAGGGTGGCCAGCTCCGCGGCGGACAGGCGCTGGGAAGGGTGGGCCCGCCCGAAAGAGTCGAAGCGCACGCCCTCGCTCGCCAGCAGTTCCTGCGGAGGCGGCCGGTCACTGCCTTCCGCCCAGCGGAACGAGGGGGAGACCCTGCCCTCCACAGTGAGTACGCGGTAGGCGCCGATCACGCCCGTGTTGGCGCCCAGGTAGGCCCCGACAGGCACCGGATGGCTGCCGATCAGCTCGGCGACATCGCCGTACGTCGTCCAGGTGCCGCTCGGCATCGCCACGAGAGCGGCCCGCAGTTCGACCCAGCCCGGCGACTCCTCACCGTTCGGCTTGACCCCTCCGATCGGGCCGGGCCACAGTTCAGCGGCGCGGTCGGCCAGACGATCGGCCCGTTCGAGAATCTGCGCCTTTCCCCAGCGCTGTGCCGAGGCGATCTCGAGGTTCATGCGCAGAGCACTGGCGTCGAGGATCTGCTGCTTGCGTTCGAACGGGTGGTTGGAGAGCTTGGCGTTGTCACCGGTCAGCGTCAGGTTGCCAAGCGTGTGCACCAGCAGGTCGTGCAGTTCCTGCGGAGTCTGGTTCGGCTCGGTTTCCTCGGCCAGAAGATCGAACCAGGCGGGGGCGGGGCGCTGGGGCAGGACGTGCTCCACACTCAGGGATGCCTTGGCGAAGTCCACGGGCTCGGAGGCCCGGTAACTCTCTTCGAGACGGCGCAGAATGTAGCTTCGCTGAGAAGGGCGCCCGGACCAGTAGAACGGTTTGGCGCGGACCGCCGCGCGCAGTTCCTCATCGCTAGGCCAACGCCTGCGTCGGCCGGACAGGAACCGCCTTACCGCCTCGGGGGCCGGCCGGTCGGTCTCGAGCTCCTTCGGGGCTTCCATGAAGATGCGGTTGAGGTTGGACGTTGGGGTCTGGCAGATCAGGCGCCGTACCAGATACGACTCGACGTAGCCCAGCGCCTGAGCCGCTTCGTCGGGCGTCGTCCTGCCCGCCGCCAGAAGGTCCAGCAGGTGCAACGCGAGCGGGTAGTGCGTCTGGCCACCCCAGGAGGCCAGACGCTCCAGGATCGCGCGGAGGGCGGGAGCCTGCTCGCGGGCGGGTTCGACGATGCGCAGGAACCTCGCGGCCCGCTCGGCCAGTTGCTCGATCTCGCGCTGCAACGCGTCCTCGTCGCCGGCCAGTGGTTGGAGCCGCTTCTGCTGCTCGCGGTAGATTTCGCTCTGCTTGGTCTTGTAGTGGCCGCGGACCACCAGGTCGAGCCAGACCAGGAGTTCGAGGTTCTTCGGGCCCAGGCTCTGCTGCATGGGCAGCCACAGTTCCTGGTAGATCCGCTCGCCTCGCTTGGGCAGCAGCATGAACACGTAGTTGCGCAACAGGTCGCTCTGACTGAGCCCGACACCTGTGTTGTTGATCGACTCGAAGATCCGGTACACGTTGTCGCCGGGCTCGGCGGTGATCTCCACGATGGAGAGCAGGTCCTTGAGTACGGTCTCGACCGTTGAGGCCCACCGTTCGTCGCCCGCCTCGTGGTCCTGGGCGAGGGCACCGCGGAAGAACCGGTAGGCAGCCCCGATGTTGTCGCCCCCGCCGGCATCCGCCCGGGACTGGACGCAGGCGGTGTAGGCGTCCCGGTCCGCCTGTGTGGGCAGCAACCGATAGTGGTCCGCGCCCTCGTGGAACTCGTTGACCAGTACTTGACGGTGCACCCGATCCACCCCTCGCGCGTCACCCGACTCCTTCAGGTGGTCGCGCAGGGCGGTGAAGGCCAGCATCAGCGTGGTCAACCGCTGCTGCCCGTCGACCACGAGCCACCTTTGCACGCCGCCCGCCTGGATCTGACCGGGTGCGAGCACCACCGAGCCGAGAAAGTGCGGCGCGGCCGGCTCTCCGGCCAGGTGCTGCTCGACCAGTTCCCCGATGTCTTCCCACAGCCGCTGAAGCTGCTCTTTGCCCCAGCTGTACGTGCGCTGATAGAGCGGCACCTGGAACTGCTTGTCCCCTTGGACGAGCTTGAGGAAGGTGATCTCCTGGGCGCGCATGCGCCTCCTTTCTCTACGAGCACCCCCGACGGAGGCACAGGGCAAGCCCATTCATGTCCGACGCCTTGTGCGCCATGGGCAGTTGTCCGTTGAATCTATGCCTTTTCAGGCGCCGTTGTCCGCCGATGTCAGGGACGAACGGTTCGAGATGCGCGGCATCGTCTCGTTCGGGGAGCGGCGCAACAGCTTGATGGTGCGGCCCTCGACCCACGCGTTCCACGCTTTGAGGTAGTAGAGCAGGTGCTCGCGTGAGTCGTCGCGGCGCCGGTGCGCGTTGCCCAGGGCCAGGTTGAGCATGGTGTTGCGCAACGTCAGACGTGGATCGCCCGGCTCAAGGCGGGCCCCGGTGACGACCCCTGCCTCCCAGTCGGACTGGTCGATGTCGGGCCGGGCCTCACTGGTGACGTACCAGCCGATCGTCGCGGCCGTGACGGTGATGCGGCACCCTCGGTTCAGTGCGATGCCGTGGTGCAGGGCATCGCGGACACCGGGGTGCTCGCCGAGCAGGTTCAGCAGTTGGTCGTTACTCGTGACCGACGAGCCGCCGCTCCAAGGGGAGTTGGGGGAGTTGCGGTACAGGTGCAGTCCGCGCAGTGCGGCCGCCAGGTGGGTCGCGTTGGCCTCCCCCGCGAGGGCCAGCGCGTCCCGGCCGGTGCGCTTGCGGCCCGTGTCCATCACGGTGAACGCGGTGCGTGGCACGCCGTGTGTGACGGTCAGGGGCACGGTGACGCCGGCCTTGACGATGGCTGCCAGGCGGTGCTGTCCGTCGATGAGTACCTCGTCCTCGTCGAAGGCGATGCCCTGGTGCGTCAGCTGCCATTCCCCGCGCTGGATCTGACCGGCCAGGTGCTGCACCGTGCCCTTGCTGAGCGGTCGGTTGTTGGTGTTACGGGTGAGCCACTCTGCCGCCAACTGGGGCGACACGTCGACCACTTGCATGTGCATGGCACCTTTGCCCTTCCTCTGGGGTGACATCGCCGACAGCCTGTCGTGAATTGTGAACTAAGTCAACGCTGTTGCCGAGAAGGGGGTCGGGCGCCAAGGTGTCGTCTGGGTGGTCCGGGTTGGCGCAGTGCCGGTGGTGATCGCTCGCCGGATGCAGTCTGTTGCAGATGAGTGGCAAGGTGCGATGGATGTCCGCGTTTGCTGCTACGCTCGCAATGTGTGCTCAGTTCACACTCGAGTTCGTGCGCCGGGGGGTGCCTTGTGATCGGGCTCGTGGTGGTCAGGGCGGGATGACCGGACGGGCCACCGGATGGCCCTCAGCAGCAGTGGCGGGGTGGGCGTGTGAGTCAGGATGAGCGCGGGCTGAGTGACGGGCTGCAGCTCGTCGGTTCGGTCTACCAGTACGACGACGGGCTGTATGTGAGGGTGCACGACGTGGTGCCCCACGTGCTGGCGGACGCCGAGGACAGTCACGGATCCCGGCAGGGTGACGACCTGGTGCGCTGCACCCTTTCCCTGAGCAACGGCACCGGGCGGCCACTCGAACTCGACGGGGTCACGCTGCTGGTGCGGGGAGGGCCGTACGGCAAGACGGGCCGTCAGGTGCGGGACTACCGCAGTGACGTCATCGACGACGAGCTGGAGGGCACCCTGCGTGCCGGGCGCAGGGTCTCCGTCACGTGGGCGTACAGCATTCCGCCCGGCACCGCCGGTGACCTGGACATCGAGGTCCGTTTCCCGGCCGGCGACCGGGGGAGCGTCACGTTCGGCACGGCGCCGGCGGTCGGCACGGTGGCCGCCACGGTGGCCGACGAGCGACCTGTACCGATCGCATTCGATCAGTCCGTGCTGTTCGGTGAGCAACAGCAGTCGTTGTTCGCTGAGCCACAGGGCGCCCCGGAGCATGTGACCGGGGCCGCGAGCGGGGCCGGGCGCGCCGTCTCGGCCGCAGGAGGGGAGCGGGAGACAGCAGTCACCGGACTCGACGCCGTCCCGGCCCAGCCGACCGGCCCCGGGCGACAGACCTCCCGGTCACTGGCCCTAGAGGTGTCCGCCGACGATCTGGACGCCACCCGCGTCCGGCAGATCTTCCGGTTCCTCGCCGAGGCCGAGGAGTCGAAGACACGCCCCGTGCGCACGCTCGACGGGGCGGCAGGCGCCGTGTGGTTCGACGAGCTGCCGGACGGCGACGGCGTCGAGGTGATGACCGACGGCGCTCTCGCCGGGGACGACCCGGCCTGGCTGACCGTCGCCCGCCCCGAAAGGGAGGAAGCGCCCCAGCCCAGGGCCCTGCTCGCGCCCTGGGTGGACGAGACCCGTGTCCGCGACTTCAAGGAGCCTCGCGCCCCGCACCTGCGACGGCGTATCGAGCCCGAGTTCCCAGACTGGTCACAGGGCATCCCGCTCGACAAGACCTACCACGTGCTCGACGACCACCCCCAGCGCGAGAAGATCGAGAAGCTGTACGCCGCCTGGGAACAGGCATGGCTCGCCTGGGCGGAGCGCCGCCGAGCGATCGACCCCCAGGTCCGGCTGTACGACCGACTGCACAAGATGCACGAGGACGCCGCGGGCCTCGGAGAGGCGTACGAACTCGTCCTCGGCCTGGGCCGGCTCACCTGGCAGACGAGCACCGGGCAGCGGGTGGAACGGCACCTCGTCACGCACCGCGCCACCCTCCAGCTCGACCCGTCCACCGGCACGCTCACCGCCGCTCCCGACCCCACCGGCATGGGCCTGGAACTCGAAGAGGGCATGCTCGAAGGGGCTCAGCATGTGCCGGGCGCCGTGCGCGAGACGATCGTCGAGGTGCTGGAGGACGCCTCGGACGTGACCGACCCCGAGCACCTCGACGCCGTACACACCGCTTTGCGAAGTTGGGTCAATGCAGCCCACAGCGCGGGAAGTTACGCACCGACCGTCGAGCGCGCGAAGCCGCGCAGCCTCGACGTCCCCCAGGTGGGGCTCACTCCCGCGCTCGTCCTGCGTGAGCGCAGCCGCCGCTCCACCATGGACGCCCTCAAGGCCATCGCCCGGCAGATCGACGCCGGCACGCCGCCCACCGCGCTGCTCGGCCACATCGCCGGCCGGGACGGCGCGCTGACCGCGGCGGACCTCGCGGCGGCGGAAGACGACGGGGAGGCGCAGGGCGGCGACGAGATGTACTTCGCGCTGCCCGCCAACGAGGAGCAGCGCACGATCGCCGAACGCCTGCGCGCCAACCGGCTCGTGGTCGTCCAGGGGCCGCCCGGCACCGGCAAGACCCACACCATCGCCAACCTGGTCACCGACCTGCTCGCCCAGGGCAAGCGCGTCCTCATCACCAGCCACACCCCGCGCGCGCTGCGCGTGCTGCGGGACAAGCTTCCGGAGTCCGTCCGCGACCTGTGCGTGAGCCGCACCGAGGACGGCGCGGCCGCCCAGCGGGAGCTGGAGGCGTCCGTGCAGCGGATCCTCGGCGAGTACGCGGGCTACGACGAGAAGGCCTCCCACCAGCAGATCCGCACCCTCCAGACGCGCCTCGCCCAGGCGCGTGCCGCACAGCGGGCCATGCTGCGCGACCTCGCCGTGCTGCGCGAACAGGAGACCCACCGCTTCGAGGCGGAGATCGGCGACTACAGCGGCAGTCTGCAGGAGATCGCCGGACGGCTCACCGCGGAGGCGGAACGGTACGACTGGCTGGGCCCGGTCCCGCAGGAACAGCCGGCCCTGAGCGCCGACGAAGCCCTGCGCCTGCTGCACACCACCCGTGCGTACACCCCGCACCACCAGGCCCTCGCGGCCGAGGTGCCCGGCCCCTCCGAACTGCCGGGCCCCGGCGACTTCGAGGAGGCCGTACGCGTCGTACGGTCCGCCGAGGAAGCGCACACGGCCGCGCGTCAGGACCCACTGTGCGCCGAGTACGACACCGCCGTGAGGAGCCTCGGCGAGGGAGAACAGCAGCGGCTGTCCTCCGCGCTCGACACCTTCTCCACCACCCGCGCCCGCGCTGCCGCCCTCGCCGCCGCGGCCGGTGACTGGGCCGCGGCGCTCCTGAGGCAGGTGACCGAAGGGCAGGACTGGCAGGCACGCAGCCGGCGCGCCGCCGTCACCGAAACCCTGGCGGCCGTCGACAACTCGCTCGCCACCCTGGGTACGGCCATGGTCAGCGGCCTGGAGCAGTACGACCCGGCCACCGCGCTCGCCCAGGCCACCGCACTGCACGACGGCCTCGGGCAGGGACAGAAACTGCGTGGCCCCCTCGGGATGCGCTCCAAGCTGGCGAAGACCGTCGGCGTGTTCGCGGAGAACGTACGCGTCGACGGCCGAGCGCCGGAGGACGTCCCGACGTCGGCCGTCGTCCTCGCCCGCGTCCGGCTGGAACTGCGCCTGGCCCAAGTGGAGTCCGAGTGGGGCACGCCCGTCGCCGCCTGGCAGGGACACGGACCGCGCCTCGCACGGCTGCGACAGGACGCGGAGATGCTCGACGCGCTGCTCGCCGTCGCCGCCGCCCGCACCGACGTCCTGACCGCCGCCGCCACCTCCCCGACCCTCGCCGTCGCCACCTGGCACGATCCGTCGGTCGAGAACGCCGTACGCACCCTGCTGCGCGCGTCGACCACCCTGCGCGCGGCCGAACAGTCCCGCAAGGTCATCGCGGACGCCGAGGAACTGCTGCGCGTCTGGGGCGACCGGCCCGGTGTGTCACCCGCCGTGGTGCGCGCACTCGGCGCCGTCCGCGACCGTGACCCCGACGGCTACCGGGCGTTCGGCGAGGAGATGGCCGAGGTGCGCGAGGCGGCCCGGCTGCGAGCTGAGCGGGACGTGGCCCTCACTCGTGTCCGCGAGGTGTTCCCGGCCCTGGCCGACAGGATCACCGCCGCACACGAGGACAGCACCTGGGACGCCCGACTGCCCTCTCTCACCGAGGCCTGGGCCTGGTCCGCGTGGCGCGACCGCATGGAACGGCTGACCGATCCCGAGGCCGAGCGTGCCCTGCGCCGACGGCTGACGGAGGCCGACGACGAGGCCCGCATCATGCTCGCGCGGCTCGCCGCCGCCCGCGCCTGGCACCGCTGTCTCGGCCTGCTCACCGGCGACCAGTCCCGGGCGCTCAGCGCCTACCAGCAGGCCGCACGCCGTATCAAGGGCAAGTACCAGCACCGCTACCGGCGCGACGCACAGGCCGCCCTGCGTAAGGCGCAGACCGCGGTGCCGGCCTGGATCATGCCGCTGCACCAGGTCGCCGAGACCGTACCCATGGACCGGCCGGGGTTGTTCGACGTCGTCATCGTCGACGAGGCCAGCCAGTCCGGCCTGGAGGCCATGCTGCTGAGCTGGCTCGCCGACCGGATGGTCGTCGTCGGCGACAGCAAGCAGGTCAGTCCGTCCAACGTCGGCCTCAAGCAGGACGAGTACTTCCACCTCCGGGACCGTCTGCTCACCGCGCTGGAACCGGATGTCCGCAGCCTGTTCGGACCCGATTCCAGCTTCTTCGACCTCACCGAAGCGCTGTCGGCGGGCCGCGGGACACTCATGCTCAAGGAGCACTTCCGGTGCATGCCGGAGATCATCTCCTTCTCCAACGACCTCTGCTACAACCGTGATCTGCTGCCCCTGCGGCAGTACGGCGCCGACCGGCTGCCCCCGGTCCGCACGGTGTACGTGGAGACCGGCGAAGCCGTGGGCGCCAACACGCGGCTGGCCAACAGCGCCGAGGCGGAAGCCCTCGTCGACGCGATCGTGCGCTGCTGTGCCGATCCCGCCTACGACGGCAAGACCATGGGCGTCATCAGCCTTCGCGCGAGCAAGGGCCACCTGACGGAACTGGAGAACCTGCTCGCCGAACGCCTCGACTACGAGCAGCGCGAGGAGCGACGCATCCGGGTCGGTGACGCCGAGGACTTCCAGGGCGACGAGCGGCACATCATGTTCGTCTCGTTCGTCAACTCGGCGACCACCGCCGCCGGAGCGGTCCCCGGCGGCTTCAACGGCAAGACCTACGAGCAGCGCATCAACGTGGCGGCCTCGCGCGCCCAGGACCAGGTGTGGGTGTTCCACAGCGCGCGGGCCGAACAGTTCCACGAGAACGACCTGCGCAGACGGTGGCTCGACCACCTCACCCGTCCCGCGGAGGAGGACGTGGTCGCGGTCGAGGGCGAGGTCCTGCCCGACGTCCGGCACGAGGCGTTCGACAGCCTGTTCCAGCAGCAGGTGTACCTGGAACTGACCGCTCGGGGCCACCGGGTCCGTCCCGGTTACAAGGTGGGCCGCCACGCGATCGACCTGGTCGTGGAGGGCGGAACGCGCCGGCTCGCGGTCGCGTGCGACGGGGACGTCTTCGCGGAAGGCGAGGACGCCTCCACCGCGGCCGCCAGACAGCGCGACCTGGAACGCGTCGACTGGACGTTCGTCCGGATCCGGGGCAGTCGCTTCCACCTCGACCGCGAGCAGGCCTTGGCCCCGCTGTGGGCGGAACTGGGACGGCTGGGCATCGAACCGGTCGGCGGGGAGCCGGAAGTCGCCGCCGCCGACGCGGTGACCGCCGCCGACCCCACGACCGGCGAGGCTGGGCCGACCGGGGAGGGGGCGGCCGGAGGTGAGGTGAGGGCAGACGCCGACGTGGCCGTGCCCGGGCGCGCGGCTGTGCCGGGCAGCGTTGCCGAGGCGGGCGAAGGAGCCATGCGGGGGCACGTTGCCGAGGCGGGCGATGCGGCCTCGGCGAGGGCCGGAGCCACCGCCGGGGCCGGGGTCAGTGCCCCGGCCGGTGACGGTGGGGAATCCGAGCCGCGGGGCGCGTCGAACCATGGGACGGGGACCCCGGACACGGCACGAGCGCAGCGACCGACAGGACCGGCGGCCACCCTAGGGGCGGTGCCCGTGCCCAGGGCCACGGACCCGCGCGAGTCCCTCAGCGGTCCGGCTCGACGGCCGACGCTCGCCCCGCCGCCGCGTGCGACGACCGCGGAAAACGGAGTCGCTCCCGCACGAGCGGCGGGGACGACGATGCCCGAGGCACCGTCTGCGGCACGGCCGACGGGGACGGCCCGCCCGGCCGTGCACGTCGTACGGCCCGATGGTCCGGCGCC
>NZ_JBEOXI010000080.1:0-31106 GCF_040296465.1 Streptomyces sp. NPDC002130 | reverse complement strand
GGTCGGGTAGTCCTCGCGGTGTTCGAGCAGGAAATCCCGCGCGTCGCGGAACAGCTCCGTCGCCGATGCCCTCCTGGCCCTGTGGGGATACGCCACCGTCACCACCGCCCAGGACGTCTCCCGGCTGCGGCAGGTCCAGCGCGTCGACGCCACGGTCCGCGCTCCCGTCTCCGCCGCCGTCACCGCCCTCCAGGCCGAACGCGCCGCCGCCGTACGTCACGCCACCGACCCGTCCGCCGTCCGGACCGACGAACTGGACGAGCTCGCCCGGCGCACCGACCGGGCCGTCGCGAAACTACGGCTCGGACAGGGCACCACCGTCGCCGACAGCGGGGAACTGCCCGCCGGAGTCGCCCAGCGGCTGAAGACGTTCGTCTCCGGTGCCGAGCAACTGCGGCCGCTGCGCACCGCGGTACGGGACCGGCGCGCCGGCTGGGCCGAGACGTACGACCGCTACACCCGGACCATCTCGGCCGCCTTCGGCGTCGGAGGCGCCCTCACCGGCATCCGGGACGCCGACCTCGGATCCGACGCGCGCGTGCTGCTCGAACTGGCCCGCGCTGGCGAGGCCTTGGCCCAGGAGGACGCGCTGCTGGACAGCGCCCGCCTGGACGGCACCCTGACGGGGGAGCGGCTGCGGCTCTTCACCGGCGCCGTCGACCTGCGCCGTACCCTCACCGAGTCGGCCGTCGCGGACCTGAGCGGCGTGGAACGCTCCGCCTGGGAGACCCTCGCCGACAGCAGCGCCTACGCCGGCCTGGGCGACGCCGAGGACGTCGTCCTCAGCCGCGGGCCGGGCGCGAAGGCGGTCGAAGCGGCACCCGAGAGCACCTGGAACACCGCACACGCGCGCGTGCAGAACGGCATGCGCACCATCGAGGACGACGCGGCACGCGGGGTCGCCGAGCGGGCCGACCCGTTCACCCGAGGACTGCTCACCCCGGCCGGCGCCGCCGTCCTGCTCGGCCTCGCCGCCGTCGCCGCCTCGCTCGTCATCTCCGTGCGCATCGGCCGCGGCCTCGTGGTGGAACTGGAGGGCCTGCGCAACAGCGCCCTGGAGATCGCCCGGCGCAAACTGCCCGACGCCATGCGCAGACTGCGCGCGGGCGAGGAGATCGACATCCGCGCCGAGGCCCCGCCGAAAGCGCCCGCGGAGGACGAGACGGGGCAGGTCGCCGAGGCCCTCACCACCGTGCACCGCGCAGCGCTGCGGGCCGCCGTGGAACGCGCCGAACTCGCCAGCGGAATCTCCGGCGTCTTCGTCAACCTCGCCCGCCGCAGCCAGATCCTCGTCCACCGGCAGCTGGCCCTCCTCGACAGCATGGAACGCCGCTCCGACGATCCGAACGAGCTGAGCGACCTCTTCCGCCTCGACCACCTCACCACCCGTATGAGACGCCACGCGGAGAGCCTGATCATCCTCTCCGGGGCCGCCCCGGGCCGTGCCTGGCGCATGCCGGTCTCCCTGACGAACGTGGTCCGCGCGGCCGTCTCCGAAGTGGAGGACTACGCGCGCGTGGAGGTACGGCAACTCCCCGAGGCGGCCGTCGTCGGCGCGGCCGTCGCCGACCTCACCCATCTGCTGGCCGAGATCATCGAGAACGCCGCCCAGTTCTCCCCGCCCCACACGCGTGTACGCGTCACCGGCGAACCCGTCGGCAACGGCTACGCCGTCGAGGTCGAGGACCGCGGCCTCGGCATGGGCAAGGAGACCCTCGCCGAAGCCAACCGCCGCATCGACCGGTCCGAGGCGCTCGACCTGTTCGACAGCGACCGGCTCGGCCTGTTCGTGGTCAGCAGGCTCGCCGCCCGGCACGACGTCAAGGTCCACCTGAGGACCTCCCCGTACGGCGGCACCACCGCGGTCGTCCTGCTGCCCACCGCTCTCCTTCACACGGGCGCGGCACCACGCTCCCCCGAAGCGGTGGAACCCGCGCGGCAGTCCGAGGCGCGCGCCTACGCGCGCGTGCCCGACGACACCCCGCTCCAGGACGCCGTCCCCGCCCGGAGCGACCGGCGCGCCCTCGTGGCCCCCGTACCGGCCGCCGCGGAGCCCGAGACCTCGCCCCACGCGGATCTCTCCCCTCGCGTGGAGACTTCGCGACACACGGAAACCTCAGGTCACGCGGACGGCCCGCGTCACCTGGAGACCCCGAGCCAGACCCCACCCCCAGGAGTCGCCACCTTGCGACTGCACCGCCCACCGCAGCAGCCCGAAGACTCCGACGACCTTCCGCGCCGCGTACGTCAGGCCAGCCTCGCTCCCCAACTGCGCGACAAGCGCCCCGAGGAACAGCCGACCTTGCCTGCTCCCCGGGACGACGAGCGAACGCCCGAACTCGTACGGGATCGGATGGCCGCCTACCGCGACGGCTGGGCGCGCGGCGGCGGCAGGCATCCCGGCCGTGGTACCACTCCCGGCCCCGCGACGGGCAGCGACAGCAGCGAAGGAGACCCCGCATGATCCAGGACCCGAGCACACAGTCCGCCCGGCGATCCGGCGAACTGGACTGGCTGCTGGACGATCTGGTGCTCCGCGTGAGCGACATCCGGCACGCCGTGGTGCTGTCCAACGACGGCCTCGCCGTGGGCGCCTCGTCCGGCCTGCGCCGCGAGGACGCCGAGCACCTCGCGGCGGTCGCCTCGGGCTTCCACAGCCTCGCCAAGGGGGCGGGACGGCACTTCGGCGCCGGCGGAGTCCGCCAGACCATGGTGGAGATGGACGAGGGCTTCCTGTTCGTGGCCGCCGCGGGCGACGGCTCCTGCCTCGCCCTCCTCACCGCCGTCACCGCCGACATCGGCCTCGTGGCCTACGAGATGGCCCGCCTGGTCAAACGCGTCGGCGAGCACCTCGGCACGGCGCCCCGCACGGCCGCGCGGCCACCCGCCGCCGGATGAACCGGGAGAACGGTCCGTGCAGATGACCGAGGACATGACGGGCACCCCGCGCGAGCAGGGCAGCCAGTGGTACGACAACGAGGCCGGTCCGCTCGTCCGCCCCTACGCCATGACGGGCGGACGTACCCGGCCCGGCCCCACCGGCGTACGGTTCGACCTGATCGCCCTGGTCACGCTGGACCCGGGGGCGCCCGGAGTGGACGACGCCCCGCTCGGCCCGGAACACCGCAACCTCATCGACCTGTGCCGCCCGGAGACCCAGTCGGTCGCCGAACTCGCCGCAGGCGCGGACCTGCCGGTCGGTGTGGTCAGGGTCCTCCTCGGTGATCTCCTCGAACTCGGCTGCGTCACCGTCAGCCGTCCCGTCCCACCGGCACAGCTGCCCGACGAACGCATCCTGCGCGAGGTGATCGAGGGCCTGAGAGCGCTGTAGCCCCGACGCACCGACGGAAAACCGCACCACCCACGCACTCCCGACACCCGGCACTCCTGAGAGAAGTGATCAATGGTCTCCGAGCACTCCGACGCCCCGGACGGCGAGACCGCCGCGCTGGCGTTGAAGATTCTGGTCGCCGGCGGATTCGGCGTGGGCAAGACCACCATGGTGGGCGCCGTGAGCGAGATCCGGCCGCTGCGCACCGAGGAACTCCTCAGCGAAGCAGGGCAGTCGGTGGACGACACCGACGGTGTGGACCACAAGACCACCACGACCGTCGCCATGGACTTCGGACGCATCACCATCCGGTCCGGCCTCTCCCTGTACCTGTTCGGCACGCCGGGCCAGGACCGCTTCTGGTTCCTGTGGGACGAGTTGTCGCAGGGGGCGCTCGGTGCGGTGGTCCTCGCGGACACCCGCCGCCTGGAGGACTGCTTCCCCGCGGTCGACTACTTCGAGCACCGGCGCATCCCGTTCGTCGTGGCCGTCAACTGCTTCGCGGGCGCCCGGCGGCACGGCGCCCCGGACGTCTCGCGCGCACTCGACCTCGACAGGGGCACACCCGTGGTGCTGTGCGACGCCCGTGACCGCGACTCGGGAAAGGAGGTGCTGATCCGGCTCGTCGAGTACGCCGGGCGGATGCACACCGCCCGGCTGCTCGACTCGGTCGGCTGAGCGACGACGGGGCCCGCGGTCAGTTCGCGACGTCCCGCTCGGCCAGCACCCTGTCGACGGTGACGCGGACGAGGAGTTCGCCGGGGACGCCGTTGCGCGCACCGAACTCCTCGGCGCGCTCCTCGCCCATGTACCGCGCGCCGATCCGGGTCGCCCAGTGCCGTATCTCGTCGAGGTCCTCCGAGACGCGGGCGCGGCCTCGCAGCACCACGAACGAGTACGGCGGCCGGTCGTCGTCCACGCACAGGGCGATCCGGCCGTCCCGGACGATGTTGCGCCCCTTCACGCTGTCCTTGCCGGTGTTGAACACCACCTCGTCGCCGTCCAGGAGGAACCAGATCGGAACCACGTGCGGGCCGCCGTCGGCCCGGACCGTGGAGAGCTTTGCGGTACGGGTTCCATGGGAGACGAACTCCCGCCATTGCGCGTCGGTCATCTTCTCTGCCATGGCTCCCATCCTCCTTGCCCCGACCGATGTCGTGGGGAAGGCTGACAAGGAGATCCTCCGGCCAGGAGGAAATTCGCACGGGGAGAAAACGGGGAGAACGGAAGATGGCGCAGAACCAGGGACTCGACTGGCTGCTGGACGACTTGACCGAGCGCGTCCACGAAGTGCGACACGCACTGGTCCTGTCCAACGACGGCCTGGTGACCGGCGCGAGCACCGGACTGCGCCGCGAGGACGCCGAGCACCTCGCGGCCGTGTCGTCCGGGCTGCACAGCCTGGCCAAGGGCTCCGGACGGCACTTCGGCGCGGGCAGCGTACGCCAGACGATGATCGAGTTCGACGACGCGGTGCTGTTCGTCACCGCGGCCGGCACGGGCAGTTGTCTGTGCGTCCTCAGCGGCGCGGAGGCCGACATCGGCCAGATCGCCTACGAGATGACACTGCTGGTCAACCGGGTCGGCGAGCGTCTCGACGTCGATGCGCGCCAGCCCGGACCAAAACCGATCACAGACCTCTGACCTGCACGTTCGTCATCCCCCGTGGAGTTATCCACAGGCTCGCCATGAGATCCGCCGAAGCGGCTACGGTTTTTTCGTGGCCGTCGCACACGGCCACGGCACACGGCCACCGCACACGGCGTGAGCCGCTGACTCCACGGGGGAGACCGACCATGGCACGCATCAGCACGACATCCGACCGCACCACCTGCGCCCCGAGCCGGGCCGCCCGTGAACTGGAGCTCAAGCGGCGCGAGTTCGACCTCGCGGTGAACCTGGGGATCGTCCGGACCGTTCCCGACGAAGGAGGCGGGGGCAGGCATGTGGCCCGGGCCGAGATCGACCGGTTGCGCTCCGGGGACGGTTTCCCGGGCGCCCTGCGCGAACGCGTCGCGACCGCCGGCACCACGGAGGGCGCCGAGCTCATGGGGGTGGCGCCCACGAGGTTCACGAGCCTCGCGCGCTATGGCCTGCTGGTTCCGGTGACGTTCTACCTGAATCGCTATCGGACCGTCGTATGGCTGTATCTGGCCGAAGAGCTACGGCAGTTCGCGGCCGAGAGGTGCAACGCCCGGCTGCTGACCGCCCGCCGCACGCCTCCGGAGATCCGGGAAGGACTGAAGGCCGGAATGGACCGGCGGCCCCGCAACTGGCGGGGGCGTCACGTCGGGTTCCTGACGCGGCAGGCCGGCGACGACCCGTGGGCGCA
The DNA here is from genome assembly GCF_040296465.1 of Streptomyces sp. NPDC002130. Classification (NCBI taxonomy): domain Bacteria; kingdom Bacillati; phylum Actinomycetota; class Actinomycetes; order Kitasatosporales; family Streptomycetaceae; genus Streptomyces; species Streptomyces sp. NPDC002130. The sequence continues at coordinate 25,443 of NZ_JBEOXI010000080.1, read as the reverse complement.
CGCGGCAGCGGTCGCCTCCCTCCTCGACCCGGCCGACGTGGCGGACGTCGTCCAGGACCCCGACGAGCGTGCCCGCCTGGCCCGCCGCCGCCCCCGGCTCCCGGTGCACGGCACGCCCGGTTCACCCACCGCCGAGCTGGCCCGAACGCTGATGACGGCGAGTGAGCCGGACGAGGTGGCCTGGTTCCGCGCGGACCTGACCCACACGATGGAGACGGCCCGCCGGCACGACCCCGAGACCAAGGCACCTTCGCCGACCCCGCCATCAGAGCCAGAGCCCCCCGCCTCACCCCCGACCAAGGCGGCGAACCGGCCCGCGCCCTCGGGCTGCACCCCTCCCCACGGCCTGCTGAGCTGGTTCCGCCGCAGAGGCCGGCGGTCGGCAGGGTGACCCGGCAGTACCGCGTCACCGCCGGGCGGCCCCTCGGCCGATGACTTTCCGGATGCGCCGGGGTCACACCCTGAGCAGACTGTGTCCGGGAGGCGACCATGTTCGGTACGACGAAGGCGTTCAGCGGTTTCTCGGTGGACGACATCGACGCGGCCAAGGCGTTCTACGCCGACACGCTCGGGCTCCGGGTGTCGGAGGAGAACGGGCTGCTGATCCTGCACATCGCGGGTGACCGGGACACCCTGGTCTACCCCAAGCCGGACCACACGCCGGCGACGTTCACCATCCTCAACTTCCCGGTCGACGACATCGAGGCCGCGGTCGACGAGCTCGGCAGGAGAGGGGTGCGTTTCGAGCGTTACGACCACCTCAAGACGGACGACAAGGGCATCTTCCGCGGCGGCGGCCCGCTGATCGCCTGGTCCACCGACCCGGCGGGGAACGTGCTCTCCGTCCTGCAGGAATCCTGACGCGCCCGTCGTGCCCGAGCTTCCGGACGTCGAAGGCTTCCGGCAGGTGCTCGAGTCCTGCGCGAAGGGACGCCTCATCCGCCGGGTCGACGTGCGGGACCCGGGCGTTCTGCACGGCGTCGACACCCGGCGGCTGCGGGACGCGCTCGAAGGGAGGCGGTTCGGTACGCCGGAGCGGCACGGCAAGTGGCTGCTCGCCCGTACCGGCGGTCCCACCCTCGTCCTGCATTTCGGCATGACCGGGCGGCTGGTCTGCGGGCATGTCGATGATCCCGTCGAGACGCATGACCGCGTCCTGTTCACCCTGGGCGGCGGCCGCCGGCTGTGCTTCCGAGACCAGCGCAAACTGCAGGGACTCTGGCTGGCCCACGACGAGTCCGACGTAGACCGGCTGCTGCGGAGGCAGGGGCCCGATGCGCTGAAGGTGGACCGTGCGGAGTTCGAGGAGGCTCTCTCGTCACGCCGGGGGCATCTCAAGACGGCCCTCACCGACCAGTCCGTGCTCGCCGGGCTCGGCAATCTGCTCGCCGACGAGATCCTGTGGCGGGCCCGGCTGCGTCCCGACCACGGGGCGCGTGATCTCACCCCGGAGGACTGCCGTCGCCTGTACAGCGAGATGCGCCGCACCCTGCGCTCGTCCGTCACCGCCGGCTGCGTACCGCCGCGTGACTCCTGGCTCACCGGCCACCGGGACGACCGTGACCCGAGGTGCCCGCGGTGCGGCGCCGGGCTGCGCCGGACCCGTATGGCGGGCCGGGGCACGGTGTGGTGCCCGCGGTGTCAGCCGGACGCGTGATGCGGCGAAAGCTGGGCCGACAGCAGGGCTCGCCGCGGCGTCCCGTCGTGGACCTTGCGGTCAGGGTGCCGCAGCGGTCTCGCGCTCGTCCTCGGGGGCCACCAGCGACTGTGTGAACGGAATGCGCGCCAGCGCGAGCACCCCGGCGGCGATCAGCCCGACGCCGATCAGCTGGGGCAGCAGCCACCACCCGGAGCGGATGGTCTCCTCGTACAGGGTGATGCCGAGGGCGAGGCTCACCAGGGCGTCGCCGAGGGTGAGCGCGGGCTGCGAGGCGACGAGGGGGCCGGCCTGCATGGCGTTCTCCAGCAGGAACAGCGCGCACACGCCGGTGGCGGCGAAGGCGTACGTCTGCCAGGCGGTGAGGAAGCCGACGAGGCCCTGCTCGTCGAGGATATGGGTGGCGGCCTTCATCAGTGCCGCGGTCACCGCGTAGCTGATCGCCGTCGCGGCACCCAGGCAGGCCGCCCGTGCCCGGCCCTCGGGCCGCCGCAGGGCCGCGACGGCGAGGGCGACGACCGCCCCCGCGCACACGGCGAGCGCGGGAATCCAGCGGTCCAGCGCCACATGGGTGCGGTTGCCGGCGGGGGAGGCGGCGGCGAGCGCGACCGCCAGACCGGCCACCACGACCGTGACGGCCAGCCAGCCCCTGCCCGGCAGGTGCCGGTGCATCAACAGAGAGGCGACGATGAGAGTGAGCGGCAGCTCCAGCACGAACAGTGGCTGCACGATGGTCAGCGGCCCGGTGGCCAGCGCCAGCGCCTGGCAGACGGCGGCGCCGATCACCGCGAGGATGCCGGCCAGCCACACTGGCCGGCGCAGCAGATCGACGATCAGCCCGGCCCGCAACCCCTGGGAGGCGGGCACGGTGAGCGCCGCCTTGCGCTGCAGCACGGTCGCGACGGCGTTGCTGAAGGCGGCGCAGATCGCGAGCACGACGGGGAGCACGGTGTGCAGCGTGGCCACCTCCCGGATCGGCGGGCGTGCGACGTCGGCGGTGCCCGCTCCTGCCATGGTCGCCGGATCCGGTCGGGGGCGCGATCGGAACCCCGGCGGGCAGGGCCCCATCGGCGAAGTCAGCCCAGCTTCCGGAAGAGCCCCTCCTGCACCACGGACACGACGAGACTGCCCTCACGGTCGTAGATCCGGCCCCGGGCCAGGCCGCGGCCGCCGACCGCGATCGGCGACTCCTGGTCGTAGAGGAGCCAGTCGTCCGCGCGGAACGGGCGGTGGAACCACATGGCGTGGTCCAGCGACGCCATGTCGAAGCCGCGCGGGCCCCACAGCGGCTCGACCGGGATACGGACCGCGTCCAGGAGGGTCATGTCGCTGGCGTAGGTGAGGGCACAGGTGTGCACGAGCGGATCGTCGCCGAGCGGTCCGACCGCGCGCATCCACACGGCGCTGCGCGGCTCGGCGTCGCGGGCCTCCTCGACGGTCCAGCGCAGCCGGTCCACGTAGCGGATGTCGAAGGGCTGGCGGCGGGCCATCCGCTCCAGCTGTTCGGGCAGCGCGCCCAGGTGCTCGCGGATCTCGTCCGTGACCGTGGGCAGGGACTCCGGGTCCGGCACCTTGCGGGCCGGCGGCAGCTGGTGCTCGAAGCTGCCCTCCTCCGGCTTGTGGAAGGAGGCGGTGAGGTTGAAGATCGTGCGGCCCTGCTGCACGGCCGTGACCCGGCGGGTGGTGAACGACCGCCCGTCGCGAACGTGCTCGACCTGGTAGACGATCGGCACGCCCGGCCGGCCCGGGCGCAGGAAGTACGCGTGCAGCGAGTGCACGGGGCGGTCGCCCTCGGTGGTGCGGCCGGCGGCGACCAGCGCCTGCCCCGCCACCTGACCGCCGAAGACCCGCTGCAGGGACTCCTGCGGGCTGCGGCCGCGGAAGATGTTGACCTCGATCTGCTCCAGGTCGAGCAGGTCGACGAGCCTCTCGGCAGGGTTGGTCGTCATGGGTGGGATTCTCCTGTGCTCGCTGCTGCCCGGCCCGTCACAGCTGGCCGACGTCGGTGACGCGGACGACCGCGCGGCCCTCCGCGTCCGAGGCCGTGAGGTCGACCTCCGCGCTGATGCCCCAGTCGTGGTCGCCGTTCGGGTCGTGGAAGATCTGCCGGACCCGCCAGAGGGCGTTCTCCGGCTGCTCCTCGATGAGCAGCAGCTTGGGGCCGCGGGCGTCGGGGCCGGTGCCGAGATCCTCGTACTCGTCCCAGTACTTGTCCATCGCCTCGCCCCACGCGTCGGCGTCCCAGCCGGACTCCCCGTCCATGTCGCCCAGTTCGCCGACCTGGTCGAGAGCGGCCAGCTCCACGCGGCGGAACATGGCGTTGCGGACCAGGACGCGGAAGGCGCGCGCGTTGGCGGTGACCGGCTTGACCTCGTCGGCCTTTTCCTGGGCCTCCTCGGCCGTCATCTCCGCCGGGTTGGCCAGCTGCTCCCACTCGTCCAGCAGGCTGGAGTCGACCTGGCGCACCATCTCGCCCAGCCAGGCGATCAGGTCCTGGAGGTCCTCGGACTTGAGGTCGTCCGGGACGGTGTGGTCCAGGGCCTTGAAGGCGCTGGCGAGATAGCGCAGCACGATGCCCTCGGTGCGCGCCAGCTCGTAGTGGGACACCAACTCGGTGAAGGACAGCGCCCGTTCGTACATGTCGCGGATCACGGACTTCGGCGACAGCGGATGGTCGCCGACCCAGGGGTGGCTCTTGCGGTACGTGTCGTACGCGTGGAAGAGCAGCTCCTCCAGGGGCTTCGGGTAGGTGATGTCCTGGAGACGCTCCATGCGCTCCTCGTACTCGACGCCGTCCGCCTTCATCTGGGCCACGGCCTCGCCGCGCGCCTTGTTCTGCTGGGCGGCGAGGATCTGCCGCGGGTCGTCGAGCGTCGACTCCACGACAGACACCATGTCGAGCGCGTACGACGGCGACTCGGGGTCCAGCAGCTCGAACGCGGCGAGCGCGAACGTGGACAGCGGCTGGTTGAGCGCGAAGTCCTGCTGGAGGTCGACCGTGAGGCGGACGATACGGCCCTCGGCATCCGGCTGGTCGAGCTTCTCGACGATGCCGCCGTCCAGCAGCGAACGGTAGATCGCGATGGCCCGGCGGATGTGCCGCAGCTGCTGCTTGCGCGGCTCGTGGTTGTCCTCCAGCAGCCGGCGCATCGCCTCGAAGGCGTTGCCGGGGCGGGCGATCACCGACAGCAGCATCGTGTGCGTCACGCGGAAGCGGGACGTCAGCGGCTCCGGCTCGGAGCCGATGAGCTTCTCGAAGGTCTGCTCCGACCAGGCGACGAAACCCTCCGGGGCCTTCTTGCGGACGACCTTGCGGCGCTTCTTGGGGTCGTCGCCCGCCTTGGCGAGGGCTTTCTCGTTCTCCACGACGTGCTCGGGAGCCTGCGCGACGACGAAGCCCTCCGTGTCGTACCCGGCCCGCCCTGCCCGGCCCGCGATCTGGTGGAACTCCCGGGCGCGCAGGGTGCGTACGCGGGTGCCGTCGTACTTGGTGAGGGCCGTGAACAGCACGGTGCGGATGGGGACGTTGACGCCGACGCCGAGTGTGTCGGTGCCGCAGATGACCTTCAGCAGACCGGCCTGTGCGAGCTTCTCGACCAGGCGGCGGTACTTGGGCAGCATGCCGGCGTGATGCACGCCGATGCCGTGCCGGACGTAACGGGAGAGGTTGCGGCCGAACTTGGTGGTGAAGCGGAAGTTGCCGATCAGCTCGGCGATCTGCTCCTTCTCCTCCTTCGAGCACATGTTGATGCTCATCAGCGCCTGCGCCCGCTCCACGGCCTGCGCCTGCGTGAAGTGCACGATGTATACGGGCGCCTGGCGGGCGGACAGCAGATCGGTGAGGGTCTCGGTGAGCGGCGTGTAGCGGTACTCGTAGGACAGCGGCACGGGCCGGGTCGCCGAGCGGACCACCGCGGTCGGGCGGTTCGTGCGGCGGGTGAGGTCCTTCTCGAAGAAGGAGACGTCGCCGAGCGTCGCCGACATCAGCACGAACTGCGCCTGGGGCAGCTCCAGGATCGGGATCTGCCAGGCCCAGCCGCGGTCGCCCTCGGCGTAGAAGTGGAACTCGTCCATCACGACCTGGCCGACATCGGCGTCCTTGCCGTCGCGCAGCGCGATCGACGCCAGGACCTCGGCGGTGCAGCAGATGACGGGGGCATCGGCGTTGACCGACGCGTCGCCGGTCAGCATGCCGACGTTCTCGGTGCCGAAGATCTTGCACAGCTCGAAGAACTTCTCCGACACCAGGGCCTTGATCGGGGCGGTGTAGAAGGTGACCTCGTCACGGGCGAGGGCCGCGAAGTGCGCGCCCGCCGCGATCATGCTCTTGCCGGAGCCGGTGGGCGTCGACACGATCACGTTCGCGCCGGAGACCACCTCGATCAGCGCCTCCTCCTGGTGGGGGTAGAGCGTGAGACCCCGCTCGCCGGCCCACGACTCGAAGGCTTCGTACAGGGCGTCGGGGTCGGGGGTCCGCGGCAGCTGATCGATGAGGGTCACGCCCCCATCTTGCCTGGCCCGGTGCCCGATGCGGGAATCGGCTGCGGGCCCGAAGATCACGAACGCTACGCTGGGGCGCCGACGGGACGTCAGCGCGCCCGGTCAACTGGACAGCGGCACATGAGGAATGGGGCGGGCAGCGGCCATGATGGGACCAGCACACTCATTGTCGGGGGCCGCCGCCTGGCTCGGCGTCGGTGCGGCCGCCGCGGCGGCCGGGCACCCGATGCCCTGGCCGGTCCTCCTCGTCGGCGCCCTGATCTGCGCCGGAGCCGCCCTCGCCCCGGACCTCGACCACAAGGCCGCCACCATCTCCCGGTCCTTCGGGCCGGTGTCGCGCTGGCTGTGCGAGATCGTCGACAAGTTGTCGTACGCCGTCTACAAGGCCACCAAGAAGCAGGGCGACCCGCGCCGCTCCGGCGGGCACCGCACACTGACGCACACCTGGCTGTGGGCGGTCCTGATCGGGGCGGGCACCTCGGTCGTGGCGATCACCAGCGACCGCTGGGGCGTGCTCGCGATCCTCTTCGTGCACATGGTCCTGGCCATCGAGGGCCTGCTGTGGCGGGCGACGCGCGGCTCCAGCAGCGAGGTCCTGGTGTGGCTGCTGGCCGCGACCACCGCGTGGATCCTCGCGGGCATCCTGGACAAGCCGGGCAACGGCGCGGACTGGCTGTTCACGGCGCCGGGCCAGGAGTACCTGTGGCTGGGACTGCCGGTGGTGCTGGGCGCGATCGTGCACGACATCGGGGACGCGCTCACCGTGTCCGGCTGCCCGATCCTGTGGCCCATCCCGGTCGGGCGCAAGCGCTGGTACCCGATCGGGCCCCCGAGGGCCATGCGCTTCCGGGCGGGCAGCTGGGTCGAGCTCAAGGTGCTGATGCCGGTGTTCATGCTGCTCGGCGGAGTGGGCTGCGCGGCGGCGCTCAATTTCATCTGAGCCCGGCCCCGGCACTCGCGCTCGACTTCATCCGAGCCCGGCCCCCGAATCGCGCCTCAGCCGCCGCCGTAGCGCCGCTCGAACGCGGCGACCCGGCCCTCCGAGTCCACCGTGCGGGCCTTGCCCGTGTAGAAGGGGTGGCTCTCCGAGGAGATCTCCACGTCCACGACCGGGTAGGTCTCGCCGTCGTCCCACTCGATGGTCTGGTCGCTGGTCGCGGTGGACCGGGTGAGGAAGGCGTACCCGGCGGCGCGGTCGCGGAAGACGACGGGGTGGTAGTCGGGGTGCTTGTCCTGCTGCATGGATGCTCCTCGAACAGCTCGGGACGGTTCTGCGATCAGCCGGACAGGGTGTCCTCGTCGACGATGTGCACGGCGGCCTCCTCGGCCGACGCGGCGGCGCCGTCGATGCCCACGTCCATGGCGACCAGTGCCTCCTCCTCGTCCTCGTGGGCGCCCTCGTCGGGTGCCACGAGCCGGCCGGAGCGCTCGGCGCCGACCTCGTTGTCCAGGAGTTCCCCGTCGGTGCCCGCGCAGTCCCCGAGGCCGTCGCCGGCCGGGGCGGCGGTCTCCGGCAGCTCCTCGGAGAGCCGCTGGTCCAGCGTCTCGCCCCGCTGCCGCTCGGCCGCCGTCACCCCGAGGTGCTCGACGGCCCAGGGCCGCTCGGGAGGGGACCAGCCCCGGTCCAGGGGATCGTCGACGCCGTCGTACTCCAGGGTGTCCTCGGCGTCGAGCAGCCCCGTGTCCTCCCTCTGCTCGTCCTGGTCCGGCTGGTAGACGTCGTCTCCCCAGCCGTCGGAGCTGTTCACGGGTACCTCCAGGGGGTGGGACGGGCCCGTTCTCACGGGACCCGTGCCGGGCCGCCGCCGCACGGAGCACTGACGCCGCCCGAACCACTGGTTCCCGGGCGTTCCCCGAGCCGGTGCCTGATTCCAGCCTTCCACCCAGGTTCGGCACCGCGCAACGCCAAGGACGCGGCCGCCCCCCGAGGGGAGCGCGCCGCCTGGCACGACGAGGTGCTCAGCCGTGCCACGACCTCCACAGCGCCGCATACGCCCCGTCCGCCGCGACCAGCTCCTCGTGGCTGCCCAGCTCGCTGATCCGGCCGTTCTCGACGACGGCGATCACGTCGGCGTCGTGGGCCGTGTGCAGCCGGTGGGCGATGGCGACGACGGTGCGGCCGTCGAGGACCCGGGCCAGGGACCGCTCCAGGTTGCGGGCGGCGCGCGGGTCGAGGAGGGAGGTCGCCTCGTCCAGGACCAGCGTGTGCGGGTCGGCCAGCACCAGGCGGGCGAGCGCGATCTGCTGGGCCTGGGCCGGGGTGAGCGCCAGACCGCCCGAGCCGACCTCGGTGTCCAGGCCGTCCTCCAGCGCACGGGCCCAGCCGTCGGCGTCGACCGCGCCCAGCGCCGCCCACAGCTCGGCGTCGACCGCGCCGGTCCGCGCGAGCCGCAGGTTGTCGCGCAGGGAGCCCACGAAGACGTGGTGCTCCTGGTTGACCAGGGCCACGTGGGAGCGGACGTGCTCGGCGGGCATCCGCGACAGCTCGGCGCTGCCCAGGGTGATCCGGCCGTCCCGGGGCGCGTAGATCCCGGCGAGCAGCCGGCCCAGCGTGGACTTGCCCGCGCCCGAGGGGCCGACCAGGGCCAGCCGGGTGCCGGGGGCGACCTCCAGGGACACCTTGCGCAGGACGTCCACGCCCTCCAGGTAGCCGAAGTGCACCCGGTCGGCGTGCACATGGCGTCCCTCGGGAGCCACGGTCGGATCCCCGGCTTCCGGCTCGATGTCCCGGACCCCGACGAGCCGGGCCAGCGACACCTGGGCCACCTGCAGCTCGTCGTACCAGCGCAGGATCATGCCCACCGGGTCGACCAGCATCTGGGCGATCAGCGCGCCGGTCGTCAGCTGGCCGACGTCGATCCACCCGTGGAGGGCGAACACACCGCCGATCATCAGGACCGACGCGAGCACGGTCACGTGGGTGACGTTGATGACCGGGAAGAGCACCGACCGCAGCCAGAGCGTGTACCGCTCCCAGGCCGTCCACTCCCGGATCCGGCGCTCCGACAGCGCGACGCGGCGCTCGCCCAGGCGGTGGGCCTCGACGGTGCGCCCGGCGTCCACGGTCTCCGCGAGCGCGGCGGCCACGGCGGCGTACCCGGCGGCCTCGGAACGGTAGGCCGAGGCGGCCCGCCGGAAGTACCAGCGGCAGCCGACGATCAGCAGCGGCAGGGCCAGCAGCACGGCGAGTGCCAGCGGCGGCGCCGTGATCACCAGCCCGCCCATCAGCAGGACCACCCACACCACGCCGATCGACAGCTGCGGTACGGCCTCGCGCATGGCGTTGCCCAGGCGGTCGATGTCCGTCGTGATGCGCGACAGCAGGTCGCCGGTCCCGGCCCGCTCCAGCACTCCGGGCGGCAGTCCGACCGACCGGACGAGGAAGTCCTCGCGCAGGTCGGCCAGCATCCGCTCACCCAGCATCGCGCCGCGCAGCCGCACCTGCCGGACGAACACGGCCTGGACGGCCAGCGCGGCCACGAACAACCCGGCCGTCAACTCCAGCCGCAGGTTCTCCGCCCCGTCGGACACCCGCTCCACCAGTCCGCCCAGCAGCCAGGGACCGGCCATCGAGGCGATCACGGCGGCCGTGTTGACGGCGACCAGCAACAGGAACGCCCGCCGGTGCCGGCGCAGCAGTTCGGCCACGTAGGCGCGGACGGTCTCGGGGGCGCCGACCGGCAGGGTGTTCGCCGTGGTGGGGGCCGCCGGGTCGTACGCCGGTGGCGCGACGCCGATCATGCCTTCTCCTCGATCTCTTCCAGTTCCTGCAGTACGTCCTTCAGAGCGACGGAGCCGCTCAGTGCGGCCTCGTCGTCCGTCTCGCGGGTGACCACCGCCCGGTAGCGGGGCTCGGTACGCACCAGCTCACGGTGGGCGCCGACCGCCACGGCCTCGCCGTCGTGCAGGAACACCACCCGGTCGGCGCGGTCCAGCAGCAGCGGGGAGGAGGTGAACACCACGGTCGTGCGCCCCGCGCGCAACTCCCGCACGCCCTGCGCGATCCGGGCCTCGGTGTGCGAGTCGACGGCCGAGGTCGGCTCGTCAAGGACGAGCGCCTCCGGGTCCGTGACCAGCGACCGGGCGAGCGCGAGCCGCTGGCGCTGCCCGCCGGACAGGGACCGGCCGCGTTCGGTGATCCGGGCGTCCATCGGGTCGGCCGCGTCCAGCGAGCCCTGCACGAGGGCCGCCAGCACGTCGTCGCACTGCGCGGCGGCCAGCGCCTCCCGCGGTGCCACCGCACCCGACGCGGGCACGTCGAGCAGCTCGCGCAGCGTGCCGGACAGCAGCACCGGGTCCTTGTCCTGGACGAGGACGGCCGTACGGGCGCTGTCCAGCGGGAGTTCGTCGAGCGGCACCCCGCCCAGCAGCACCGAGGTGCCCTCCTGGGACGGGTGCCCGCCCAGTCGCTCCGCCAGCAGACCCGCGGCGTCCGGGTCGCCGCACACCACGGCCGTGAGCCGGCCGGCGGGCGCGAGCAGCCCGGTCTCCGGGTCGTACAGGTCGCCTGAGGGGACCTCGGCCGCGCGTGATCCGGCGGTGTCCGTGGGCCGCTGGAGCGACAGCACTCCCGCGGCCCGTTTGGCGGACGGCCGGGAGAAGGAGTACGCCATGGCGATCTCCTCGAAGTGCCGCAGCGGATAGGTCAGGACCATGACCGAGCTGTAGACGGTGACCAGTTCGCCGACGGTGATCCGGCCCTCGCGCGCCAGCCCCACGCCGTACCAGATGACGGCGATGAGCAGCAGCCCGGGCAGCAGGACCTGAATCGCGGAGATCAGGGACCACATCCGGGCGCTGCGCACGGCAGCGTGGCGGACCTCCTGGGACGCGCTGCGGTAGCGGTCGAGGAACAGCTCCTCGCCGCCGATGCCGCGCAGCACCCGAAGACCGGCGACGGTGTCGGAGGCCAGTTCGGTGGCACGTCCGGCCTTCTCGCGCTGGGTGTCGGCACGCCGGGTGGCGCGGGGCAGCAGCGGCAGCACGGCGAGCGCCAGCGCGGGCAGCCCCAAGGCGACGACCACGCCGAGCGCCGGCTGGTAGACGAGCAGGCCGACGCAGACCAGGACGACGGTAACCAGGGCCGCGGTGAAGCGGGACAGGGCCTCGACGAACCAGCCGATCTTCTCGACGTCACCCGTCGACACGGCCACCACTTCACCGGCCGCGACCCGCCGGGTCAGCGCCGAGCCCAGATGGGCGGCCTTGCGGGCGAGCAGTTGCTGGACGCGCGCGGCCGCCGTGATCCAGTTGGTGATCGCGGTGCGGTGCAGGTAGGTGTCGCCGACCGCGTTGCCGACGCAGGCCAGGGCCAGCAGGCCGCCCGCCAGGGCCAGCCGGGTGCCGGAGCGGTCGACGACGGCCTGTACGGCCACCCCGACACAGAACGGCAGCGCGGCGACGGAGGCGAAGTGCAGCAGCCCCCAGCTCAGCGACTTGAGCTGACCGCCCAGCTGATTCCGGAAGAGCCACCACAGGAATCGGGGGCCCGAACGCGCGTCCGGGACGCCCGGGTCGGGGTACGGAAGGTCTTGAATCTGCATGACGTCCCAGTGGCTCGTGTCAGGGGGGATGAGGGTCCGGCCGGAGGCAGCAAACCGTGACAGGTTCGCCTCGCCGCGTGGTCGCGGGCAACAGGTTTTCCGTCCACCGAACGGAACCGGCCGTCCGCGGTGCGCAGTCGTCCGACCACCGGCCGTCCGCCGTGCGCAGCCGGCCGACCACCTGCTGTCCGGGCCTCGGTCCGCCGTCGCCCGGGACGCGGTGCGACCATGGAGCGATGCACAGTGGTGGCGTACGAGGTGTACGACGAGCGGTGGCCGCGACGGCGGTCCTCGCCTCTTTCCTGACGGCTCTGTCCGGCTGCGGCGACGCGGAGGGAAGCAGGGGAACGGGAGCCACAGGCCGGGCGGCCAGCACCCACGCGGCCACGGCCGCCCCGACACGCATCCCCGGTGTCGGCGACGGGCTCCAGCGGCGGATCCCCTCCGACTCCCGCCAGGTCGTCGCGGTCTATGGCGAGGGGAAGGACTCCGCCGACTCCACGGTCGTGCTCTACACCAAGCACGGCACCACCTGGCAGCGGGAGCGCGGTTGGGCCGGGCACAACGGCAAGAAGGGCTGGACGACCGACCACCACGAGGACGACGACCGCAGCCCCGTGGGCGTGTTCACCCTCAGCGACGCGGGCGGTGTGCTGCCGGACCCGGGCTCCGAGCTCCCGTACACCCGGTCCGCCGCCTTCGCCGCGCCCCGCTGGTGGGCCAAGTCGTACTGGCACGACTTCGACTACGTCATCGCCATCGACTACAACCGCGTCAAGGGCACCCCGCCGAACGACCAGACCCGCCCCGAAGGCGAGAAGAAGGGCGGCGGGATCTGGCTGCACATGGACCACGGCAGCGGTACGTCGGCCTGCGTGAGCGTGCCCGAGCGGGCGATGCGGTACCTGCTGCGCACGCTCGACCCCCGACAGCGTCCCGTCGTGGTGATGGGGGACAGGGCGGACCTGGCGGCCTAGTCCTCATTGCGCGGGTGGCCAACTCCCCGTAGAACACCGCCCATGAAGAGACAGATCGTCATGTCCATGCTCGCAGGGGCGACCCTCCTGGCGGGCACCCTCCTCGGCACCGCTCCCGCCGGGGCGGCGGACGTCCCGGCCGGCGCGGCCGGTGTCCCCGCGGAGTTCGGCACCGACTGGCACGACCCGGTCACGGCCGCGCCGCCCGTCGCGAAGCCCGCCGGAAAGTCCTGCGAAGTCACCCTCGCCCAGGCGCAGTTCCGGGACTTCACCCCGTACCGCGGCACCTACACCCCGCCCGGCGGCTGTGGCGACCGCTGGAGCAAGGTGGTGCTGCGGCTCGACGGCAAGGTCAAGGGGCGCCAGTACGACCGGCTCGGCTACCTCCACGTCGGCGGCGTCGAGATCTTCCGGACGTCGACTCCGCAGCCCTCACCCGACGGCATCGAGTGGTCCGTGGAGAAGGACGTCACGCGTTACAGCGACACCTTCCGCACGAGCCGGGACGTCGAGATGCTCATCGGGAACGTCGTCGACGACACCTACACGGGCGTCCTCGACGTCAAGGTCACGCTGACGTTCCACCAGGGCCGCCCCGATCCGAAGAGCCCCGACCGGGTCCTCACCCTCGACGGCGGCTCGGCCCTCACCACCCCCCGCAACAGTGAGCGCATCCTCGCCGAGGTGTACGCGACCGGGTCCGGCGGCGGCTGCGAGGAGTACTGGTACCTGACGGTGCCCGAACCGGCGCCCTACTCCTGCAAGGCCGGCCAAGGCCCTTACCGCGAGGTGCAGATCAGCGTCGACGGCCGGCTGGCCGGCATCGCCACCCCGTTCCCGACGGTGTGGACAGGGGGCTGGTCCAACCCGTTCCTCTGGTACGTGATCCCGGGTCCGCGTGCCTTCGACATCAAGCCGATCACCTACGACCTCACCCCCTTCGCCGGGATCCTCAACGACGGCCGCCCGCACCGCGTCGAGGTCTCGGTGGCCGGCGTGCCCGAGGGACAGAGCGGCTGGAGCACGCCCGTGAACGTCCTCGTCTGGCAGGACGAGCAGCGCGAGCGGGTCACCGGGAAGCTCACCGCGCACACGGCGGAAGACCTCACCAACTCATCTGTTTATACACCGGGTTCGGAGCACCGGGTGGACACCGAGGGTGCCCACCGGCTGACCGTCGGCGGCTACGTCGACACGTCGCACGGCCGCGTCAGGACCACCGTCAGCCGCGCGCTGACCGGTACCTCCGTGCACCGCTGGACCGACGGCGAGACGCGTGACGCTCTCGAGGCCACCTGGACCGACGAGGAGTCGGTGACCGTGGGCGCACGCACCACGCGTACCCACCGCGGCTACACCATGGACGGCACGACCACCCTCGGCGCGGGCGACCGCCTGCGCACGGTGCTGACGCTCGGCGACCGCGCCACGGTCGTCGGGACGAACGGCGGGCGGCGCACCGTGTGGTCACAGCTCGACGACTCCTACACGGGAGACGCGACCTACACGGTGAATGTGCCGCGCGACCAGCGCCACGCTGTGGGCACCACGAGCGAGCGCTACCGGCTGTACGGCTCGGACGGCTGTTACGACCGCACCCTGACCGCCGTGCAGGGGGTGCTCACGGAGGACCGCAGCCGGTGCTGAGGGGAGCGATGGGGTGCGTGTGATCCGCATCACTTAGGGCGCTTTTACTTGGCCGAAACGTTGCCGTCTTGTGCGCGATCAAGACAGCCTCCAGAGTGTTCGGAAACGGAAGCCGCTTTCCGTATCACAGAAGTCCCCTCCGGCTTCTGTGCGCCCCGTCCCCTAGGAGGCTTCGTGCCGCCGTCTGTACCGTCCCTCTCGCGACGCGTCGCACGCACCCTACGTACCTCGCTTTTCGCGCAGGTTTCCTGCGCGCTCGTCCTCGGAATCGTCGTCGGAAAGCTGTGGCCGGACACGGCCACGGCTCTCCAGCCGCTCGGCGACGGTTTCACCCGGCTCATCAAGACGGTGATCTCGCCGCTGGTGTTCTGCGTGGTCGTCGTCGGCATCGCCAAGGCCGGTGACCTGAAGGCCTTCGGCCGGATCGGGGTGAAGGCCCTCATCTGGTTCGAGATCGCCTCCACGGCCGCCCTGGTCATCGGCCTTGTCGCCGCCAACGTCGGCGGCCCCGGCAAGGGCATGAACGTCGACCCCTCCTCGCTGAACACCGCGGCGGTCGACGAGACGACGGGCGGTGGTCATCTGCCCACGACGACCGAGTTCGTCCTGAACGCGCTGCCCCAGAGTTTCGTCGGCGCCTTCGCGGAGAACGAGCTGCTCCAAGTCCTCATTCTTGCCTGCCTGGTGGGTGCCGCGCTGCTGCACCTCGGGCATACGAAGGTGCCGAAGATCCTGCCCGCGATCGAGCAGGCCCAGGAGATCGTCTTCGCGGTCGTCGGCTTCATCATGCGGCTGGCCCCGCTCGCGGTGTTCGGCGCGATGGCCCACCTGGTCGGCAACTACGGCCTGGGTGTGATGAGGACGTACGCCAAGCTCATCGTGCTCTGCTACGTGGCCGCGGCGCTGTTCGTCGTGCTGCTCGCCGTCGCCCTGAAGGCCGTCACCGGGCTCAGCCTCTGGAAGTTCCTGCGCTACATCCGCGAGGAGATGCTGCTCGCGCTCGGCACCGCGTCCACCGAGTCGGTGATGCCCCGCGTCATGCAGAAGCTGCGCCGGGCCGGCGCCCGCGACGACGCCGTGGGGCTGGTGCTCCCCACCGGCTACTCCTTCAACCTCGACGGTGCCTCGCTGTACCTGTCCATCGGCACGCTGTTCATCGCCCAGGCGGTGGGTGTGGACCTCAGCCTCGGCCAGCAGATCACGGTGGTGCTGGTGCTGATGCTGACCAGCAAGGGCATGGCGGGCATTCCGGGTTCGGCGTTCCTCGCGCTGTCCGCGACCGCCTCGTCCCTCGGGGCGATCCCCGCCGGGGCCGTCGCGCTGCTGCTCGGCGTGGACCGCATCATGGACTCGATGCGCGTCGTCACCAACCTGCTCGGCAACTGCGTCGCCGTCTTCGCGGTGTCCCGCTGGGAGGGGGCCCTGGACACCGCTCGGGCGAAGAGGACGCTGGACGGGGAGGACGCCCCCACGCCGGACGACACCGGCAAGGGCGCCGGTGGCACGGAGGACGCCCCCGTGCCGGTCGGCACCGGGAAGGGCGCCGATGCCGAGGCCGGCATCGGGGCACCGGTGCCGGGCATCCCGGCCCAGAAGACCGAGGACCTCAAGGAGCCGGCTCCCGAAGCGGGTTGACCGCAACGGCAGCGGGCCGCGCCACCGCCCAGGCAGGACGAGCGGCGGCGCGGCCCGCTGCCGTACTCCTGCCGGCGGCTGGCTCAGCCGTGCTGTGCCCGCTGCCGTTCCCCCGCCGGTCGGCCGCGCCGCGCAGGTGTCCGCTGTCGTGGTTCTGCCCGTCAGCAGGGCTGCGTCGGCGTCCCGTCGATCAGCGTGTCCAACAACCCCCCGAGCGCCTCTCGCTGACCCTCCGTCAGCGGCGCGAGGATCTCCTCGGCGGCCGACCTGCGCGCCGCCCGCAGCTCGCGCAGCGCGCCCCGGCCGTCGTCCGTCAGCTCGATGCGGATCACCCGCCGGTTCGCCGGGTCCGGGACCCGCCGCACCTTGCCGCTCGCCTCCAGGCCGTCGACCAGCGTCGTCACGGCCCGCGGCACCACCTCCAGGCGCTCGGCCAGGTCGGCCATGCGCGGCGGCGAGCCCCAGTGCGCGAGCGTGCGCAGCAGCCGGGACTGGGCCGGGGTGATGCCGAGCTCCCGGTGCTCCAGATGGCGCTTCTGGATGCGATGTACCCGGCGGGTGAGCCGCAGCAACTGCTCGGCGAGCAGACCGTCGGGATCGGACGTGGTCATGCGGGAACATTATCAGGATGCCGTTCATTGTGAGTATAGGTAACAATGAGCTGTGATCCGATCCGCCGCATCCCTCGTAGGAGCCCATGCATCCCGACCGTGAAGCCCCCTGGACCCCGTCGGCCGACTCCAAGGAGCAGCCCCGGCAGGTCCGCCGCATCCTCGGCCTCTTCCGCCCCTACCGGGGGCGTCTCGCGATCGTCGGCCTGCTGGTCGGCGCCGCGTCCCTGGTCTCGGTCGCCACGCCCTTCCTGCTGAAGGAGATCCTGGACGTCGCGATCCCCGAGGGGCGCACGGGCCTGCTCAGTCTGCTCGCCCTCGGCATGATCCTGAGCGCCGTCCTCACCAGCGTCTTCGGAGTTCTCCAGACTCTGATCTCCACGACGGTCGGCCAGCGCGTCATGCACGACCTGCGCACCGCCGTCTACGGCCGGCTCCAGCGCATGTCCCTCGCCTTCTTCACCCGCACCCGCACGGGCGAGGTGCAGTCCCGCATCGCCAACGACATCGGCGGCATGCAGGCCACCGTCACCTCCACCGCGACCTCGCTGGTCTCCAACGTCACCAGCGTGGTCGCCACGATCGTCGCGATGATCGCCCTCGACTGGCGCCTGACGGTCGTCTCGCTGCTGTTGCTGCCGGTGTTCGTGTGGATCAGCCGCCGTGTCGGCAACGAACGCCGGAAGATCACCACCCAGCGCCAGAAGCAGATGGCCGCCATGGCCGCCACCGTCACCGAGTCGCTCTCCGTCAGCGGCATCCTGCTCGGCCGCACGATGGGCCGCTCCGACTCGCTGACGAAGTCCTTCGCCGACGAGTCCGAGGAGCTCGTCGACCTGGAGGTGCGGTCGAACATGGCCGGCCGGTGGCGCATGGCCGTCATCACGATCGTCATGGCCGCCCTGCCCGCCGTCATCTACTGGACCGCCGGCATGGCCCTCCAGCTGGGCGGCCCCGCGGTCTCCATCGGCACCATCGTCGCCTTCGTCTCGCTCCAGCAGGGCCTGTTCCGCCCGGCCGTGAGCCTGCTGTCGACCGGGGTGCAGATCCAGACCTCGCTCGCCCTGTTCCAGCGCATCTTCGAGTACCTCGACCTGCCGATCGACATCACCGAACGCCCCGACCCGGTCCGCCTCGACCGCATCAAGGGCGAGGTCCGCTTCGAGAACGTCTCCTTCGGCTACGACGACAAGGGCGGCCCGGTTCTCGACGGCATCGACCTCACCGTCCCGGCCGGCGGCAGCCTCGCCGTCGTGGGCCCCACCGGTGCCGGCAAGTCCACCCTCGGCTACCTCGTGCCCCGGCTCTACGACGTCACCGGCGGCCGCGTCACCCTCGACGGGACCGACGTCCGCGACCTCGACTTCGACACCCTGGCGCGCGCGGTCGGCGTCGTCTCGCAGGAGACGTACCTCTTCCACGCCTCGGTCGCCGACAACCTGCGCTTCGCCAAGCCCGACGCCACCGACGAGGAGCTCCACCAGGCGGCGAAGGCGGCGCAGATCCACGACCACATCGCGGCCCTGCCCGACGGCTACGACACCGTCGTCGGCGAGCGCGGTCACCGCTTCTCCGGCGGTGAGAAGCAGCGGCTGGCCATCGCCCGCACCATCCTGCGCGACCCGCCGGTCCTCATCCTCGACGAGGCCACCAGCGCGCTGGACACCCGGACCGAGGCGGCCGTCCAGGACGCCATCGACGCACTGTCGGCCGACCGCACCACCCTCACCATCGCCCACCGGCTCTCGACCGTCCGGGGGGCCGATCAGATCGTGGTCCTCGACTCGGGCCGCGCGGTCGAACGCGGTACGCACGAGGACCTCATGGAGGAGGGCGGCCGGTACGCGGCACTGGTACGCCGGGACGCCCAACTGGAACCGACAAGATGAAAATATGCCGGGTTTATGACGATATGCGGGTTACCGTGCCCGCATGGAGAAGAACACTCCGCCACGGAGCACGATTCGACTGACGCGCCGGGGCCGCATCGTCCTCGTCGCGGCCGGAGCCGTCGTGGTCGGTACCGCCGTGGCGGTGCCGCTGCTGACCCTGGGGACCGGGACCGAGGAGGAGAGCCGGCCCACGACCCTGGCCATCCCGGAGGGCTGGCGCGCGAGCCAGGTCTACGCGGCCGTCGACAAGGCCCTCGCCCTGCCTGTCGGCAGTACGAGGAAGTCGCTGGACAAGGCCGCGCTGAAGCTGCCCAACGACGCCGAGGGCAATCCGGAGGGCTACCTCTTCCCGGCCACGTATCCGCTCCGCGAGAAGACCACTCCGGACCAGCTCCTCGCGCTCATGGTCGACACCGCGAACGAGAAGTTCAACGGTGCGCCCATCGCCGCCGGGGCGCAGCGCAACGCCATGAACGTGTATCAGGCCGTCACCATCGCGAGCCTCGTCCAGGCGGAGGCCGCCACCAGGGCCGACATGGGGAAGGTGGCCCGGGTCATCTTCAACCGCCTCGAACGCGGTATGCCCCTGCAGATGGACTCCACCATCAACTACGCCCTCAATCGCTCCACCCTCCGTATGTCGGAGAGCGACACCCGGATCGAGAGCCCCTACAACTCCTACCAGCGCATGGGCCTGCCGCCCACGCCGATCGGCAGCCCGGGCGAGGAGGCGATGCGTGCGGCCGTCAATCCCACCGCGGGTGACTGGCTGTACTTCGTCACCGTCCGGCCGGGCGACACCCGGTTCACGGCGGACTACCGGCAACACCAGCGCAACGTCGCGGAGTTCAACGCGCAGAGCAACAAGAGCAAGGCCCCGGCTGTCGGGTGACAGCCCCGTGGCCCCGTCGGCGTCACGCCGCGGCAGGCTCGCGCTCCAGCAGTCGCCTGATGTCCCGCACGGCCGCGCGTCCGGCCCGGTTGGCTCCGATGGTGCTGGCCGAAGGGCCGTAGCCGACGAGGTGGATGCGGGGGTCGGCGGCCGCGTGCGTGCCTTGCATGCGGATGCCGCCGCCGGGGGCGCGCAGCCGGAGCGGCGCGAGGTGGTCGATGGCGGCGCGGAAGCCGGTGGCCCAGAGGATGACGTCGGCGTCGAGGTGGCGCCCGTCGGCCCACTCCACACCGGTGGGGGTGATCCGGTCGAACATCGGCTGCCGGTCGAGCACCCCGTCGTCGATGCCCTGCCGGATCGCGTCGTTGAGCGGCAGCCCGGTGACCGAGACGACACTGCGGGGCGGCAGCCCCTGCCGTACCCGCTCCTCGACGAGCGCCACGGCCGCGCGGCCCGCGTCCTCGTCGAAAGGCCCTTCCCGGAAGACGGGCGGGCGCCGCGTGACCCAGGTGGTGGCCGACGCGTACGTGGCGATCTCCAGCAGGTGCTGGGTGCCCGAGGCGCCGCCGCCCACCACCACGACCCGCTGCCCGGCGAACGACTCGGGCCCGGGGTACTGCGCGGTGTGCAACTGCCGCCCCCGGAAAGTCTCCTGGCCCGGATAGCGCGGCCAGAACGGCCGGTCCCAGGTGCCGGTCGCGTTGATCAGAGCCCGCGCCGCCCATACGCCGTCCGAGGTCTCCACGAGCAGCCGTCCGCCCGGCCCTTCGCGCACGGCCCGTACGTCCAC
Source organism: Streptomyces sp. NPDC002130 (assembly GCF_040296465.1). NCBI lineage: Bacteria > Bacillati > Actinomycetota > Actinomycetes > Kitasatosporales > Streptomycetaceae > Streptomyces > Streptomyces sp. NPDC002130. The sequence goes on along the minus strand of NZ_JBEOXI010000080.1, from coordinate 5,299 downwards.
CGGGCGCCTGACCCGCAGGTCGAAGGTCCGCTCGTAGCGGTCGAAGTACGCGCCGATCACCTCGGCCGACGGCCGTGACGGGTCCGCGTCCGTGAGCTCCATGCCCGGCAGCGCGTGCATTCCGTGCACCTTGCCGTACGTCAGCGACGGCCAGCGGAACTGCCAGGCACCGCCGGGACTGGGGGAGTGGTCCAGCACGACGAAGTCGCGGTCCGGCTCGAAACCGGATCGCCGCAGGTGATAGGCACCGGCCAGACCGGCCTGACCTGCGCCGATGACGACCACCTCGACCTCGCGTGTGTTGTTCACATTTCTACTAACCGCGGCGGGGCGGTGGATCTTCCCGCCGAGGACATGACGCGCGTGGTCCCCCGCCCGGTGGCGGGGGACCACGTACGTCAGCCTCACGAACCGGTGGAAGGACGCGCCCGGGTCGTCGACGGCGGCAGGCCGCCGTCGAAGCGCGTGTCCGTGAACTCGGCGAAGTCCACCTTGCGCGGGATGAGCTTCAACGCCGTGAAGGTGTCGGCGATCTCCTGCTCGGAGGCGATCAGCGGCTTGTCGACGGCGACCGCGATCCGGGTCGCGTAGGTGCGCTTCACCGCGGCCAGCGCCACGTCCTTCGGGAGCCCGGTGTCCTCGGCCCAGACCTTCGCCCACTCCTCCTCGTGGTCGTACACCCAGGTGTAGGCGCGCCGCAGCCGCTCCAGGTAGTCCTTGAGGGCGGCGGCCTTCTTCCTGTCCTTCAGGGCGGCCGGGGCCGCGACCTGGAAGGTGTGCCCGTTGGTCACGCCGTCGCCGTCGGTCAGCACCCGCCCCTGCTTGCCCTGGAGGATCTGTGAGGTGTACGGGTCCCACACCGCCCACGCGTCGACCTTGCCGGAGGTGAACGCGGCCAGGGCGTCGGCCGGCTGGAGGTACTTGACCTTGATGTCGCTCAGCTTCAACCCGGCCCTCTTCAGGGAGGCGACCAGCTGGAAGTGCGCGGAGGAACCCTGGGCGACGGCGACCGACCTGCCCTTGAGCTGCTCGGGACTCTTCAGGGGGGAGTCGTTCGGGACGAGGATGGTGTCGCCCTTGGACGTGCCGTGCCAGGCCGCCACCACCTTGATCTTCGAACCGGCACCGGCCGCGAAGACGGGCGGGGTGTTGCCCACGCCTCCGATGTCGACGGCCCCGGCGTTGATGGCCTCCAGCAGCGGTGGGCCGGAGGTGAACGTCGACCATTTGATCTTGTAGTCGAGGTTCTTCAGTTCCCCGGCGGCCCGCAGGATGGCCTCCGAACCGCCCTTCTGGTCACCGACGTCGAGCGTCACGGAGCCCTTGCCGTCGACGCGGCCGTCCGAGGTGCCGGCTGCCGAGGTGCCGCCGCAGGCGGTGAGCAGCAGGGCGAGGGGGAGGAGCAGGGCGGCGGGGGAGAGGCGTCGTCGTCGCATGGTGGTTCCGTTCGTGTTGGTCGTACGGGCGTACGGGCGGTACGCGGGCAGGGGTCAGGCGGCTTCGGCGGCCGTCGCCTCGACGCCGAGGCGTTCGAGGAGACCGGCGCGCAGGGCGGCGAAGCGGGGGTCGGTGATGTCGCGGGGGCGGTCCAGGTCGATGCGCTGCTCGTGGGCGATGACCCCGCGGTCCATCACCAGGACGCGGTCGGCGAGCAGTACGGCCTCCTCGACGTCATGGGTGACGAGGAGCACCGCGCAGCCGCGGCGCTGCCACAACTCGCCCACGAGGCGCTGGGCCTTGATCCGGGTGAGAGCGTCGAGCGCGCCGAACGGCTCGTCGAGCAGCAGCAGATCGGGCTCGCGCACCAATGCCCGGGCCAGGGAGGCGCGTTGGGCCTCGCCGCCGGAGAGGGTCTTGGGCCAGGCGTCCGTGCGGTGGCCGAGGCCGACCTCGTCCAGGGCCTGCTCGGCGACGGCGCGCTCGGGCTTGCCGGGCAGACCGAGCAGCACGTTGCGCCACACCTTCTTCCACGGCATCAGCCGCGGTGCCTGGAAGGCGACGGCCTTGCGGCGGGGCACCAGCACGGTGCCCTCGATGTCGCGGTCGAGCCCGGCGAGGATGCGCAGCAGCGTCGACTTCCCGCAGCCGCTGCGGCCGAGCAGGGCCACGAACTCGCCCGGCCGGACGTCCACTCGCAGGTCGTCGATGACGGCCCGGCCGTCGAAGGAACGGGTGAGGCCCTCGACGTGGACCGCCTGGGGGGTCACCGTCCGGTGAACGTCGGTCGCCATTGCAGCAGCACCCTTTCGAGAGAGCGGACGATGAAGTCGGCGAGCAGGCCGAGGAAGGCGTAGACGACGAGGCAGACCACGATCACGTCGGTCCGCAGGAAGTCCCGCGCCTGCACCATCAGGAACCCGATGCCGGAATCGGCGTTGACCTGCTCCGCGAAGACCAGGGCGAGCCAGGCGATGCCGAGCGAGTAGCGCAGGCCGGTCATGGCGCTCGGCAGGGCACCGGGCAGGACCACGTGCCGCACCAGTCCCCACCGCGACAGTCCGAGGGACTCGCCGGCTTCGATCAACTGGGCGTCCACCCCCCGGATTCCGGCGTAGACGTTGAGGTAGAGCGGGAAGGTCACGCCGAGCGTGATGATGGCGACCTTGGGGGCCTCGCCGATGCCGAACCAGATGATGAACAGCGGGATGAGCCCTACGAACGGCACGGTCCGCAGCATCTGCACGGGCGCGTCCACGAGGTCCTCGCCGATCCGGAACAGGCCCGAGAGCAGGGCGAGTCCGGTGCCGACGACCAGGCCGAGCAGCAGCCCGCCGGCGACCCGCTGGAGCGAGGTGCCCATGGCCGTGGGCAGTGAACCGTCGGCCAGCAGGTCTTTGCCGACCTGGGCGATCCGGCTGGGTGAGGCGAGCACGTCGGGGGGCAACGCGCCGGTGGTGCTGAGGAGTTGCCACAGCACCAGCAGCAGCACCGGGCCGGTGGTGCGGCGCAGCCAGCGCGGGACGCGGGCGCGGCGGGTGGAGGTGGGGACGAGGGGCTGGAGGTCGAGATCGGAAACCGATACAGGCGAAATATCGGGTTCCTCGGACACGGGCGGGGCATGACTGATGCTCATGAGTGATCCACGGGGGAGAGCGCGGGCCGGGGGAAACGCGCCTCACCGCCGCCGTGCCCGTGCGATCAGGAGCGATCGGCGGACAGGCGGAACGAAGGCGAGGAAGCCGGAAGAGAGGAGAAGGGCGTCAGCAGCCGCGGCGACACGCGGCGGAGGCCACCCGCAGCAGGTCGATGTGACCGCGCGTGGTGAGCAGGGCTGAACGCAACATGCGGCCGAACCTAGTCAGCTGGCATGCGCACGGTCAACGGCGTCTCGATCAGTGGGACATCCGTATCACCACCCGGCCGACGCGGCCCGCTGAAAGTCCGGCGCGTGCGTCAGGATGGGGGCATGTCAGATGTCTTCACCACCCGCGTCCTGAACGTCAGCACCGGTACCGCCGAGAGGGTCCTCGACATCACCGGCGACTGCGAGTCCTTCCTGCGTGAGGCGGCCGCCGGCCGGGACGGCCTTCTCAACGTCTTCGTGCCGCACGCGACGGCCGGCATCGCCGTCCTGGAGACCGGCGCCGGCAGCGACGACGACCTCCTGGCCGCGCTGCACAGCCTGCTGCCCGCCGACGACCGCTGGCAGCACCGGCACGGCAGCCCCGGCCACGGCCGCGACCACGTCCTGCCCGCCCTCGTCCCGCCCCACGCCACCCTTCCCGTGCTGGGCGGCCGGCTGGAGCTCGGCACCTGGCAGTCGGTGTGCCTGGTGGACACCAACAAGGACAACCCGGAACGGAAGGTGCGCTTGAGTTTCCTGGGGTGAGCACGGTCCCGCCGCCCCGGCTCCCGGCCGTGGGCCCCGCATGACCCCGGTGCGCCGTGACGCCCGCCCGTAATGCCCGTATCCTCATCATTGCCAGATTCTCTTCCGAGCAGCGGATTACCGCGGGCGCAAGTGAGGCGAAGCGTGGTTCGGTCCGGCGAGGAACCCAGGCCGGCGGGGCGTGCGACGGACGGCACGGGGCCCGCCAGTCTGCGCGAGCTGTTCCTTCAGGGCGAGCCCGTCGAGACGGGCGTGCGGGCGTCCATCCTGAACTCGTGGCGGCGCTCCCGGTCCCTGGGGCTGTCGCCGGACACGTCCGACCTGCCCTACCGGGAGGACTTCGACGCGGGCGGCCGTATCGTCCGGGCGGCCGTGCCGGTGCTCGACCGGCTGCAGTCAACGTTCGCCGGCAGCCAGGTCAACATCTCGGTCGCCGACGCGAACGGGACGGTCCTGTTGCGCCGCTTCGGGGACCCGTCGATGGCCCGGAGCCTGCCGGCCATCCAGGTCGTCCCGGGGTTCGTGTTCGCCGAGCAGGTCGCCGGCACCAACGGCATCGGACTGGCCCTGGCGGAACGGCAGCTCATCCGCGTCTACGGCGCCGAGCACTTCGCGCAGCGCTCCCAGCAGAGCGCCTGCGTCGCGATGCCCGTCCGGGACCCGCTCAGCGGGCGCATCGAGGGCGTCCTCTGCCTCGGCTATCCGCGCGGCTTCGAGCGGCCCGCACTGGGTGTCGCCATCCGCCGGGCGGCCGAGGGCATCGAGCGGCGGCTGCTGGGGCAGAGCTCCGCGCGCGAGCAGGCCCTGCTGCGGACGTACCTGGCCACCGGAGCCGAGACCGCCGGTCCGCACCACGGCATGGCGCTGGATGCGCTGGCGAACGAGTTCCACCCCCGTGACCAGGCGATCCTCCGGGAGAAGGCCGCCGAGCTGATCTCCGGTGCGCAGCGCGGCGCCACCGAGGTGACCCTGCCCGACGGCCGGCGGGTGACGCTGGTGAGCCGTCCGGTGACGAGCGGCTCCGGCGTGCGGGGTTTCGCCATCGAGGCCCTGCTGCCGGACTTCCCGGCGGGGGAGCCGCTCGTCATACCGCACCAGACGGACGAGCTGTCCGGCCTCGGCGCCCCCGCCGTCGCACTCTCCGCCGCGCGCCCGGCGCTCACCCTGCCGGCCGGGTACGTCACCGCATCCTCCCGCCCTGCCGTGACGCCCGACGGAGACGGCGGTACGGCGGGCCCTGGCGGCACCGACGGGCTCCGCGTCGCCACGGGCCCCGACAGAACCGTCCCGACGGACGGCGACCCGCCCTCCGCCGCGCCCGCCGCGGGGGACCATTCGCCGGGCACCGCGGGGCCTGCCGCGGGGGACCATTCGCCGAGCACCGCGGCCGTCGCCCGCACCCAGCAGGAGCTGACGGAGATCCTCACCACCGAGGCCTGGCGCGACGAGAGCGCGGCGAAGAACCGGGCC
>NZ_JBEOXI010000079.1:0-31185 GCF_040296465.1 Streptomyces sp. NPDC002130 | reverse complement strand
GGTCACGGACGCTTGCGGCACGCACGGCGGCTTCTACCTGGGCTCCATCGGCGGCCCGGCCGCCCGTCTCGCCCAGGACTGCATCAAGAAGGTCGAGGTCGTCGAGTACGAGGAGCTCGGCATGGAGGCGGTCTGGAAGATCGAGGTCGAGGACTTCCCGGCGTTCATCGTGGTCGACGACAAGGGCAACGACTTCTTCCAGGACCCGGCCCCGGCGCCCACGTTCACCTCCATTCCGGTACGCGGACCCGGACTCGCCTGACCGCGGCGGTGATGATTCGCCTCCGCGGGGAACAGTGGTCGCGGCGCTGACGCTGTGACACGTGGAGGTGATCGTCGATGACCGACGAGCAGGACAGGACCGAGTACCGCACCGAGCACGACTCCATGGGCGAGGTGCGGGTGCCCGCGCACGCCAAGTGGCGTGCCCAGACCCAGCGGGCCGTGGAGAACTTCCCGGTCTCCGGACAGCGCATCGAGCGTGCGCACATCGAGGCGCTGGCCCGGATCAAGGGCGCGGCGGCCAAGGTCAACGCCGAGCTGGGGGTCCTGGACAAGGACATCGCGCAGGCGATCCAGGAGGCGGCCGGGGAAGTCGCCGAGGGGAAGTGGGACGAGCACTTCCCGGTCGACGTGTTCCAGACCGGGTCCGGGACCTCGTCCAACATGAACACCAACGAGGTCATCGCCACCCTCGCGAGCGAGCGCCTGGGCAGCGCCGTACATCCGAACGACCACGTCAACGCCTCCCAGTCGTCCAACGACGTCTTCCCCTCCTCGATCCACATCGCCGCCACCGCCGCCGTGACGCGCGACCTGGTGCCCGCCCTGGAGCACCTCGCCGCCTCCCTGGAGCGCAAGGCCGAGGAGTTCGCCGACGTCGTGAAGTCGGGGCGGACGCACCTGATGGACGCCACGCCCGTGACGCTCGGCCAGGAGTTCGGCGGGTACGCGGCCCAGGTGCGGTACGGCATCGAGCGTCTTGAGGCCTCCCTCCCCCGGCTCGCCGAACTGCCCCTCGGCGGTACGGCCGTCGGCACCGGCATCAACACCCCGCCCGGCTTCTCCGCCGCCGTCATCGAGGAGGTCGCCCGGACGACCGGGCTGCCCCTCACCGAGGCCCGCGACCACTTCGAGGCACAGGGCGCCCGGGACGGCATCGTCGAGACCAGCGGCCAGCTGCGGACCATCGCGGTGGGGCTGACGAAGATCGCCAACGACCTGCGCTGGATGTCCTCCGGGCCGCGCACCGGCCTCGCGGAGATCGCCCTGCCCGACCTCCAGCCCGGCTCCTCGATCATGCCGGGCAAGGTGAATCCGGTCATTCCCGAGGCCGTGCTGATGGTGGCCGCCCAGGTCGTGGGCAACGACGCCACGGTCGCGACCGCCGGCGCCGCCGGGAACTTCGAGCTCAACGTGATGCTGCCCGTCATCGCCAAGAACGTGCTGGAGTCGATCCGGCTGCTCGCCAACGCGACGCGGCTGCTCGCCGACCGCACCGTCGACGGCATCACCGCGAACCGCGAGCGGGCGCGGGAGTACGCCGAGTCGTCCCCCTCGGTCGTGACCCCGCTGAACAAGTACATCGGCTACGAGGAGGCGGCGAAGGTCGCCAAGAAGGCGCTGGCCGAGCGCAAGACGATCCGTCAGGTCGTGCTGGACGGCGGGTACGTGGAGCGCGGGGACCTGACCGCGGAGCAGCTCGACGAGGCGCTCGATGTCCTGCGGATGACGCATCCGTGACAAACGGGCTCGTTCGTGTGCCCGGCGCGTGAACCGTGACACGCGCCGCAGCGTCGTATGCCTACGGCACCTAATATCTGGTCATGGCAGACGGTGGAGCGATGAGACGCGTGGAAACGGGTGGTGCGGCAGGCTTCTGGGCGCCCGGGAGCCGGATCCTGTGGCGGTACCGGGAGAACGGCGGCACGCAGGTGCACATCGCGCGCCCCGTCACCGTCGTCCGGGACGACGCGGACCTGCTCGCCGTGTGGCTGGCGCCCGGCACCGAGTGCGTGAAGCCCGTGCTCGCCGACGGCACGCCCGTACACCTGGAGCCGCTGGAGTCGCGCTACACCAAGCCGCGGACCGTGCAGCGCGACCGGTGGTTCGGCACGGGTGTGCTGAAGCTGGCCCGGCCCGGCGAGCCGTGGTCGGTGTGGCTGTTCTGGGAACCCGGCTGGCAGTTCAAGAACTGGTACGTGAACCTGGAGGAACCCTTGGCCCGTTGGGCGGGCGGCGTCGACTCCGTCGACCACTTCCTGGACATCTCGGTCCATCCCGACCGCAGTTGGCACTGGCGGGACGAGGACGAGTTCGCCCAGGCCCGCCGCGACGGGCTGATGGACGACCAACTGGCGGAAAAGGTACAGGGTGCGGGACGGGACGCGGTGGAGGTGATCCGCGCGTGGGGGCCGCCGTTCTCGGAAGGCTGGCAGCACTGGCGCCCGGATCCCTCCTGGGCTGTACCGTCACTGCCGGAGGACTGGGATCGTACGCCCGCGCATCTGTCCTCATGAGACCCTTGATGCGCCCCCGGGCAAGAAACGTAGGATCGTCCTCCGCAAGGGCGCGCGGCGGCAACTACCGGAGCACGCGCTGGGCTTGACCGATCGTCACCGAGGGGCGGCAGGACGTGAGCGAGGGGTACGAGGGCAACACCGGAAGGGCCTGCGCCACGGGCCCCAGGGGCCGTCAGACGGCCCCGGAGGGCCGCAGACGGTCCGTCGGTGGCACAGGAACAACCTCTGACCACGCGGGAATTCCGTTCCTGGGGCACGTAATCCGGGTATCGGAGTTTCGGCGGGACCAACTGCGCGCGCGGCGCGCAGCCCCGGACGGATGGATTCGACACGCGTGACGGAGCAGCCGACCTCGTTCGAACGCCCCCAGGCGGGCGTCGACCCCGCGGACCCCCGCGGGGCTTTCGTGCATACCCCGGCACCGGCGCGTGCGCCAGGCGCCGGCACCTTACCGGTACAGGGCCGCCCAGGCGGCGACGTCAGCGTTCCGGTCACGACGGCACACAGCACGCCGGGCACGTCGGAGCCGGGCACCTCCACGCCGTTCGGCAAGGGCAAGGACACCGTGAGCGACCCCGCCTCCGAGCACTCCCAGCCGGGTGCCGAGCAGACCGCCGAGCGCGAGACGCCTCGGCCGCGCCCCGCCCCCGAGGGCATTCCGGTCCAGCCGGCCGACGAACAGGACCGGCCGCCGGTGCACAGCGACGGGCAGGAGCGCCGCAGCGGCCAGAGCCTGCCGCCCGGCCGCCCCACGCCGATGCGGCGGGACGGCGACCGGCTCAGGTTCGTGGGGGCCGCCACCCGGCGGATCGCCCGCGGCATCGATCTCGACGAGATCGTCATGGGGCTGTGCCGGGCCACCGTGCCCACCTTCTCCGACGCGATCCTGGTCTACCTGCGCGACCCGCTGCCCGTCGGCGACGAGCGGCCCACCGGCCCGCTGGTGCTGCGGCTGCGCCGCACCGACCGCATACCGGCGGAGCGGGACACCGAGAACGGCTTCCTTCCGGCCGCGCAGCCCGAGCCGAACGAACTGGACACGGTCGGTGCCGAGCTGTGCGAGGTGCGGCCCGGCAGCGCGCTCGCCGAGGTGCTGCGGGGCGTACGCCCGGTGTTCACCGACGCCCCCGCGGCCCGCGCCGCGCTGCCGGAACTGCTCGGAGAGGACGGCGAGTTCGCCGTACCGGACGGGCAGCGCGCGATCCTCGCCCCGCTGCGCGGCCGGCGCCGGGTGATCGGTGCCGCCCTGTTCCTGCGCCGCCCCGAGCGCATCGCGTTCGACCCGGACGACCTGCTGGTCGCCGCCCAGCTCGCCACGCACAGCGCCCTCGGCATCGACAAGGCCGTGCTGTACGGCCGCGAGGCCTACATCGCGGACGAGCTGCAGCGCACCATGCTGCCCGAGACGCTGCCCCGCCCGACGGGCGTGCGGCTGGCCTCCCGGTACCTGCCGGCGGCGGAGACGGCCCGAGTGGGCGGCGACTGGTACGACGCGATCCCGCTGCCCGGCAGCCGGGTCGCCCTGGTCGTCGGTGACGTCATGGGCCACTCCATGACCTCGGCCGCCATCATGGGCCAGCTGCGCACCACGGCCCAGACCCTCGCCGGCCTGGACCTGCCGCCGCAGGAGGTCCTGCACCACCTCGACGAACAGGCCCAGCGCCTCGGCGTGGACCGCATGGCCACGTGCCTCTACGCCGTGTACGACCCGGTATCGCACCGCATCACCATCGCCAACGCCGGTCATCCGCCGCCCGTCCTGCTCCACCTGGGCGGCCGCGCCGAGGTGCTGCGGGTGCCCGCCGGTGCCCCGATCGGCGTCGGCGGCGTGGACTTCGAGGCGGTGGAGCTGGACGCGCCCGCCGGGGGGACGCTGCTGCTGTACACCGACGGCCTGGTCGAGTCCCGGCTGCGCGACGTGTGGACCGGCATCGAGCAGCTGCGGGAGAAGCTCGCCGCGGTCGCGCAGCTCACCGGGCCGGACCATCCGCCGCCCCTGGAAGCGCTGTGCGACGAGGTGCTCGACATGCTCGGCCCGGGCGACCGGGACGACGACATCGCGCTGCTCGCCGCCCGCTTCGACGGGATCGCGCCGAGCGACGTGGCGTACTGGTTCCTGGAGCCGGAGGACGCGGCCCCCGGCCGGGCCCGCCGGCTGGCCCGGCGCGCGTTGCAGCGCTGGGGGCTGGAGGAGCTCAGCGACTCCGTCGAGCTGCTCGTCAGCGAGGTCGTGACGAACGCCGTGCGGTACGCGTCCCGGCCGGTCACGCTGCGGCTGCTGCGCACGGACGTGCTGCGCTGCGAGGTCGGCGACGACGTGCCGCAGCTGCCGCGGCTGCGCCAGGCACGCGCCACCGACGAGGGCGGGCGCGGGCTGTACCTGGTGAACCGGCTGGCCCGGCGCTGGGGCGCCACCCGGCTCAGCACGGGCAAGGTGGTCTGGTTCGAGCTGAACCGCGGCTGACGGAGCCGCGCGAGCACGACGAACACGCCGAAGGGCGCCCGGGTCCACCGGGCGCCCTTCGGCGTCTGCTGCCGGCCGTCTGCCGTCGGTCGTCTCCTACTGGTCGTCGTCGCCCGGCTGGATCGGGTCGAACGGGTCACCGCCGTCGCCCGGCGGTGTCGTCTGCGGGGTCGTGGGCGGGGTGAAGCTGGGCGGGTTCGTCGACGGGGTGGCCGGCGGGGACGACGAGGGCTTCTCCGTCGTCGGCGGCGGGGACGACGAGGGCTCCTCGGTCGTCGGCTCCTGCGTCGGCTCCTCGGTCGTCGGCTCCTGCGTGGGCGTCGGCGTCCAGGTCGGCTGGACGGCTGCGCCCTGCTGGGTCTCCAGGTCGAACTTGCTGACGTCGCCCATCACACCGAAGGTGTACTGCGCCCAGATACGCGCCGGGAAGCCGCCGCCATTGATCCGGGGCTCGCCGAGCGCCTTGTACATCGGAACCTGGGCGTGGGTCTTGGTGTCCTCGCCGAACAGGCCCACCGAGGTGACCAGCTTCGGCGTGTAGCCGGTGAACCAGGCCGACTTGTTGTTGTCGGACGTTCCCGTCTTGCCCGCGACCTGCTGGCCGTCGCGCAGGGGGTTGTTGCGCACGGACGCCTGGGCGGTGCCGTCGTCGACCACGCCGGTCAGCACCGAGGTGACCGAGTCGGCGGCCTCGCGGCTGATGACCTCGTCGCCGATCGGGTCGGGCATGGTGACCGTCTGGTTCAGGTGCTCCGCCGACTTCAGGAGGGCCGGGGTGACCTTCTTGCCGTGGTTGTCGAGGGTCGCGTAGACACCGGCCATCTGCAGGGGGCTGGCTCCCATGCTTCCCAGGGTCTGCGCGGGCACGGCCTCCATGTTCTCGGTGTCCATGCCGAGCTTGCCGGCGACCTTCACCACCTCGGACATGCCGACGTCGACGCCCATCTGCGCGAAGACGGAGTTGACGGACTTGTTCATCGCCGTCTGGACGGAGATCGGGCCGTAGTTCCGGTCGTCCTCGTTCTCGGGGGCGAAACCGACCTTGGTGCCGTCCTCCACGACCTGGCGCTTGCTCGTGCCGTCGTAGACCGTGTCGGCCGTGATCGGCTTGCCGTCCTGCGTCTTCGCCTGCTCCTCCAGGGCCGCGGCCAGGATGACCGGCTTGAAGGTGGAGGCCGGCTGGTAGTCGGCGCGGGTGGCGTTGTTCATGTAGTGCTTGAAGTAGTCCTCGCCGCCGTACATCGCGACCACGGCACCGGTCTTCGGGTTCACCGATACGGCGCCGGCCTGGACGTTCCCGTCCACCTTGCGCTTGGCGGGGTCGAGCTTGCTGGTCAGTTGCTGCTGAACGGACTTCTCCAGCGCCGCCTGCTTCTTCTTGTCGATGTTGAGCGTCAGGGTCCAGCCGCCGGCGTTGACCAACGCCTCGGCTTGCTTGGGGCTGTCGGCGGTGCCGTCGGCGACGAGCTGCTTCTCCAGTGCCGCGTTGGCCGCGTTGACCAGGTAGCCCTTCTGGCCCTCCATGCCCGGGGCGGGCTTGGGTTCCTTCGGGACCGGGAACTTCAGACCGGCCCGCTTGGACTGGCTCAGCCAGCCCTCGTCGACCATGTTGTCCAGCACGTAGTTCCAGCGCGCCTTCACCAGCTTCTTGCCGTTCTCCGAGGCGACGGCCCAGTCGTACTGGCTGGGAGCCTGGAGGAGTGCCGCGAGGTAGGCGCCTTGCGCGACCGAGAGCTGTTCGGCGTCCTTGCGGTAGTAGGCCTGGGCGGCGGCCTGGATGCCGTAGGCGTTGCGGCCGTAGTAGCTGGTGTTGATGTAGCCGGCGAGGATGTAGTCCTTGGACTTCTCCCGGTCCAGCTTCAGCGAGATGACCATCTCCTTCAGCTTGCGCGAGACGGTCTGTTCCTGGGTCAGGTAGTAGTTCTTGACGTACTGCTGGGTGATCGTCGAGCCGCCCTGCGCGCCGCGGCCGGACAGCGTGTTGAGCAGGCCCCGCGCGGTGCCCTTGAGGTCGACGCCGGCGTCCTTGTAGAAGGTCTTGTTCTCGGCGGCGACGAAGGTGAGCCGCACGTCCTTGGGGACCCTGGACAGGTCGACGACCTCGCGGTTGACCTTGCCGTCGCGGGCCATGATCGAGCCGTCGCTGTACTTGTAGATGTTGCTCTGCCGCTTGGCATCGGCGTTCCCCTCGGGGATCCCGATCATCATGTACAGCACGATGAAGGCGCCCATGGTCAGCAGGCACAGGCCGAAGAAGGTGCCGACGATCTTCTTCCAGGTGAAGAGCCTGCGTATACGGCCCTTCCCGGCCGCGCCCGACGAACGGTGGCTCTTGGGTGCCGCCCGGCGCCCACCGCGCTGTCTGGCGCGTCTTTCTTCCGCTCGTCCCATGGGTCCGATCCGCTCCGCTTCGTTCATGTGTGCTCATGCGTCACACAGGTTCGCCGCTCAGGTCAGCTCAGAAAGCTAACACCGGGAGATAAGAGATAGGGCAGCCGATCCAGCCCTTTGCGGACGTGACAATCAGCACCCATTCCCAACGGAACCGACGTTCGAGACACCCGCAGGGTTGCGAAGAGCCGGAAAAGTGATATCACTTAGCTAGACGGAAGCTAAGCAGGAGCGGCTTCCCAGAGAAACGGGGGATCACCCATGTCCACACCGGAACCGCAGGTCACGGCCGACGTGCCCGAGATGCCGGCACCCCGCGTGCGGGAGTTCACCGCCCACAGCATCGGCGGCGGGCTCGCCCTGCTGCTCGGGCTGCTCGGACTGCTTGCCGGCGCCGGGCTGATCGCGGCCGCCACCTCGGTGCAGCCGACGGGGGCGCAGGCCGGGCTGATCATCGGCGGCATCCTGATCGCGCTCGCGGCGTTCCTCGCCATGTGCGGGCTGAACATGGTGGCTCCCGGCGAGGCCCGGGTCGTCCAGCTCTTCGGCCGGTACCGGGGCACCATCCGGCAGGACGGCCTACGCTGGGTGAACCCCTTCACCTCGCGCACGAAGATCTCGACGCGCGTCCGCAACCACGAGACCGCCGTCCTCAAGGTCAACGACGCCTACGGCAACCCGATCGAGCTCGCCGCGGTCGTGGTCTGGCGCGTCGAGGACACCGCCCAGGCCACCTTCGAGGTCGACGACTACATCGAGTTCGTCTCCACCCAGACCGAGGCGGCCGTGCGGCACATCGCCATCGAGTACCCCTACGACGCGCACGACGAGGACGGCCTCTCGCTGCGCGGCAACGCCGAGGAGATCACCGAGAAGCTCGCCGTGGAACTGCACGCGCGCGTGGAGGCGGCCGGAGTGCAGATCATCGAGTCCCGGTTCACGCACCTCGCGTACGCCCCCGAGATCGCCTCGGCGATGCTCCAGCGGCAGCAGGCCGGAGCGGTGGTCGCGGCGCGGCGGCAGATCGTGGACGGCGCGGTGGGCATGGTGGAGGCCGCGATCGCCCGGATCACCGAGCGGGACATCGTGGAGCTGGACTCCGAACGGAAGGCGGCGATGGTCTCCAACCTGATGGTGGTGCTGTGCGGTGACCGGGCCGCACAGCCGGTCCTCAACACCGGGTCCCTCTACCAGTGACGGTCCCTCCCGAAGGCCAGGGCCCGCAGCGCCGGCCGCAGCAGCAGCGCAAGCAGGTGCTGCTGCGGCTGGACCCCGCGGTGTACGAGGCGCTCGCACGGTGGGCCGGGGACGAGCTGCGGTCGGCCAACGCGCAGATCGAGTTCCTGCTGCGGAAGGCGCTGGCCGAGGCGGGGCGGCTGCCGCGGGAGACCGGGCCGCTGCCCCGCCGGGGGCGTCCGCCAGGGGGGTCCCCCTCCGGCCCCCCGCCGGGCTGAACACCCGGGCGCCCGCGGCTGTTACAGAAGCGTGACAACGCGCTCCGACCTGCACGGCCGCACCCCACACCGGATACTGCACACTCGGCGTATACATGCCGCGTATACACCCCGTGTACAGTCCTGTTCATGTCCATCGGTCACACTCTCCTGGGACTCCTGGAGTCCGGCCCGCGCCACGGTTACGACCTGAAGCGGGCCTTCGACGAGAAGTTCGGTCACGACAGGCCGCTCCACTACGGCCAGGTCTACTCGACGATGTCCCGCCTGCTGAAGAACGGGCTCGTCGAGGTCGACGGCATCGAGGCGGGCGACGGGCCCGAGCGCAAGCGGTACGCGATCACCGAGGCCGGGGTCACGGACGTCGCGCGCTGGCTCGCCACGCCCGAGAAACCGGAGCCGTACCTCCAGTCGACCCTCTACACGAAGGTCGTCCTCGCGCTGCTCACCCATCGTGACGCCGGTGACATCCTCGACACGCAGCGCTCGGAGCACCTGCGCAGCATGCGGATCCTCACCGACCGCAAGCGCAAGGGCGATCTGGCCGACCAGCTCATCTGCGACCACGCGCTGTTCCACCTGGAGGCGGACCTGCGCTGGCTGGAGCTGGCCGCGGCCCGTCTGGACAAGCTCCGCGAGGCGGTGACCCGGTGACGATCCCCGCTGGTTCGCTCCTCACCGCCCAGGACCTGCGCAAGGTGTACGGGCCGACGACCGCGCTCGACGGCGCGGGGTTCTCCATTCACCCGGGCGAGGTCGTCGCCGTGATGGGGCCGTCCGGGTCGGGCAAGTCGACCCTGCTGCACTGCCTGGCCGGGATCGTCGTGCCCGACTCGGGCTCGATCACGTACAACGGGCGCGAGGTGACCGCGATGGGCGACGCCGAGCGCAGTGCGCTGCGGCGCTCGGAGTTCGGGTTCGTGTTCCAGTTCGGGCAGCTCGTGCCGGAACTCACCTGCGTGGAGAACGTCGCGCTGCCGCTGCGGCTGAACGGCTCCTCCCGCAAGGAGGCCGAGCGGACCGCGCTGGCCTGGATGGAACGGCTGGAGGTCGACGACCTCCGCAAGAAGCGGCCCGGCGAGGTGTCCGGCGGTCAGGGACAGCGGGTCGCCGTCGCCCGCTCGCTGGTGACGAACCCGCGGGTGGTCTTCGCCGACGAGCCGACCGGCGCACTGGACTCGTTCAACGGCGAGCGCGTGATGGAGCTGCTGACGGACGCGGCACGGTCCGCCAACGCGGCCGTGGTGCTCGTCACGCACGAGGCCCGGGTGGCCGCCTACTCCGACCGCGAGATCGTCGTACGGGACGGCAAGTCCCGTGACATGGAGCGCGTCGTATGAGCATCGGGCAGTGGAGCCGGGACCTGGGCATGGGGGCCCGGTTCGCCCTCGCCGGCGGACGCGAGGGGTGGACGCGGGCGCCGCTCACGGCCGTCGGCGTCGGGCTCGGAGTGGCGCTGCTGCTGCTCACCACCGCCATCCCGGGCGCCCTGGCGGAACGCGACCGGCGCGAGGAGGCCCGCAGCGACCACACCTTCGGCCAGCAGGAGATACCCAGGGCCGACAACACACTGATCGTCCTGGACGCGGACACCACGTTCCGGGACATGGACGTGCGCGGCCGGGTGCTGGAGGCGGAGGGCCCGCGGTCGCCGCTGCCGCCGGGGGTCTCGGCGTTCCCCGCGGACGGCGAGATGGTGGTCTCCCCCGCGCTGAAGGAACTGCTCGCCTCCGACGACGGCAAGCTGCTGCGGGAGCGCCTGGACTACCGCATCGCGGGCACCATCGGCGAGCAGGGGCTCGTCGGCTCCCACGAACTGGCCTACTACGCGGGCGGCAAGGGGCTCGCGAAACTGCTCGAGGGCACCGCGAGCGGCGCCCGGATCGACCACTTCGGCAACGACGACCTGGGGCCGTCCGACCCCTGGGACCCGGTGCTGCTCCTGCTGGTCCTGGTCGTCTTCGTGGTGCTGCTGATGCCGGTCGCCGTGTTCATCGCAGCGGCCGTACGGTTCGGCGGCGAGCGGCGCGACCGCAGGCTGGCGGCACTGCGGCTGGTCGGCTCCGACAGCCGGATGACCCGGCGGATCGCCGCGGGCGAGGCGCTCGCCGGATCCGTGCTGGGGCTCGTCCTAGGCACCGGGTTCTTCCTGCTCGGACGCGAACTGGCGGCCTCCGTAGTGGTGTTCCGCGTCAGTGTGTTCCCCAGTTATCTGAACCCCTCGCCCCTGCTGGCCGTCCTGGTCGCGCTGGCGGTGCCGGCGGCCGCGGTCCTGGTGACGATCCTCGCCCTGCGCGGCGTGGTCATCGAGCCCCTCGGCGTGGTGCGTACGGCCAAGCCCGCGCGGCGCCGCCTGTGGTGGCGGCTGCTGCTGCCGCTGGGCGGGCTCGCGATGCTCTATCCGATGATCGGGCAGGGCGACGACGGCGGGAACTTCAACCAGTACCTCGTCGTGGGCGGTGTGATGCTCCTGCTGGTCGGCGTCACGGCACTGCTCCCCTGGGTGGTGGAGACGGTCGTGGCCCGGCTCGGCTCGGGCGGGGTCGCCTGGCAACTGGCCGTGCGCAGGCTTCAGTTGAGCAGTGGTGCCGCAGCCAGGATGGTCAACGGCATCGCGGTGGCGGTGGCCGGGGCGATCGCGCTGCAGATGCTCTTCGCCGGGGTGGAGGGCAACTACACCAGGGAGTCCCGGTACGACGTCGCACGGGCGCAGATGAGCGTGGACGTGCCGAAGGGTGCCGACGCCGCGACCATCGTCGGGAAGTACCGCGACACCGAGGGCGTGCGCAAGGTCACCGCGCTGTCCGACACCTATCTGCGCGACCGGCGCCACGAGGACTCCTACGCCCAGATCACCGTGGGCGACTGCGCGTCGCTGCGCGAGGTGGCCACGCTCCCCTCCTGCCGCGACGGGGACGTCTTCGCGGCCAAGGGATCGGAGTACGACAGTGCGAGCGACAGCCTGGCCGAGCCCGGCACGACCCTGTGGGCCGAACCGGAAGGCGACGCCGCCCACTCGGGTGACCGCCCCGTCTCCTGGACCGTGCCGCAGGACATCCGCCAGGCCCAGCCCCGCGAGGACCCCACCGGAAACGAGCGCGGCGGCATCCTGATCACCCCCGGCGCGCTGCCCGGGAAGCTGGCGGCGGTCACGTCCGCTCGGCTCTTCCTGAGCCTGGACATGTCGCAGCCGGACGCCTACGACCACGTGCGCAACACGGCCGCGCGGCTGGACCCGCTGTCCCAGCCGATGACCTGGCACAGCATCGAGAGCAACGAACGCTATGCCACCATCCGCACCGGCCTGTCCGTCGGAGCCGCATGCGTGCTGGCACTGATCGGGGCGAGTCTGCTGGTCTCGCAGCTGGAGCAGCTGCGCGAACGCCGCAAGCTGCTGTCGTCCCTGGTCGCCTTCGGCACCCGGCGCCGCACCCTCGGCCTGTCGGTGCTGTGGCAGACGGCCATCCCGATCGGGCTGGGTCTGCTGCTCGCAGCGACGGTGGGCATCGCCCTGGGCGTGGTGCTGCTGCGGATGACCAACACGTCGGTCCGGGTGGACTGGCCGAGCGTGCTGTCGATGACAGGCATCGGCGCGGGTGTCGTGCTGGTGGTGACCCTGCTGAGCCTGCCGCCGCTGCTGAAGCTGATGCGGCCGGACGGGCTGCGCACCGAGTAGGGCCGGGTCCCGCACGAGCAGTCAGGCACCCTGGCCGGGTCCCGTGGAGGCACGGGACCCGGCCAGAGGCATGAGCCGTCAGCCGTCCTGGTCCAGGACCCGTACGGGCAGCGGCCGCAGCGCCTGGCGCAGGGCGGCCGCCAGCTCCTCGTACTCCCCGCCGCGCGCGGCCCCCGCCCGCATCGCCAGTGCGATCCGGCGGGTGGGGGCCGGGTCGGCGAAGCAGCCGGTGAGGAGCTGGTTGCTGCGGGAGATCTCCACCTTCAGGGCGGTGCGCGGCAACAGCGTCACACCGAGTCCGCCCGCGACGAGCTGCACCAGCGTGGACAGCCCGGCGGCGGTCGTGGTGACCGGCACGTCGTCGCGGCCGGCCTCCCGGCAGATATCGAGGGCCTGGTCGCGCAGGCAGTGCCCCTCGTCCAGCAGCAGCAGGTTCAGCTCCCGCAGCGCCTGGCGCGGAATGCCCTCCCGCCCGCCGAGCCAGTGGTCGAGCGGCGTGACGAGCACGAAGTCCTCGTCGAACAGCGGCAGTTCGGCCACGCCCGGTACGCCCAGGGGCACGGCGAGCAGCAGGAGGTCGAGCCGGCCTGCGGCCAGGCCGTCCAGGAGGCTGGCGGTCTGCTCCTCGTGCACCTGGAGGTCGAGGAGCGGATACCGGTCGTGGACGAGCCGCAGCACGGTCGGCAGCAGATAGGGCGCGACCGTGGGGATGACCCCGAGCCGCAGCGCCCCGGTGAAGGGCGCCCGGGCCGCCTCGGCCTCCTCCAGGAGCGCGCCCACCTCCCCCAGAACCGCCTTGGCCCGTACGGCGATCCGCTCGCCCTCGGGTGAGAGCAGCACCTTGCGCGTCGTACGCTCGAGGAGCGTCACTCCGAGTGTCTCCTCCAGGGCCGACACGGCTCCCGAGAGGGCGGGCTGGCTCATGCCGATCGCCGCGGCCGCGTCCCGGAAATGAAGGTGCTCGGCGACCGCCGCGAAGGCCCGGAGCTGGGCGAGGCTGGGCTGCCTGCGCTTATTACCGACAGTCACTGATAACTACCTCCGATCAACTCGACCGAGTGTAGCTATTTCCGTAATCAATCGAGCCTGTGCCAACATCAACACAGTCCAACCCATGGGAAACCCCCGCGATCCGGGAGTTTCTTCGCTGCAAGGAGTGTGTGTGCTCACCGTCGGTGACAAGTTCCCCGAGTTCGACCTGACCGCCTGCGTCTCGCTGGAGAAGGGCAAGGAGTTCCAGCAGATCGACCACAAGACCTACGAGGGTCAGTGGAAGGTCATCTTCGCGTGGCCCAAGGACTTCACCTTCGTGTGCCCGACCGAGATCGCCGCCTTCGGCAAGCTGAACGAGGAGTTCGCGGACCGCGACGCGCAGGTCCTCGGCTTCTCCGGCGACTCCGAGTTCGTCCACCACGCCTGGCGCAAGGACCACGACGACCTGCGTGACCTGCCGTTCCCGATGATGGCCGACTCCAAGCACGAGCTGATGCGCGACCTCGGCATCGAGGGCGAGGACGGCTTCGCCAAGCGTGCGGTGTTCATCGTGGACCAGAACAACGAGATCCAGTTCTCGATGGTGACCGCGGGCTCCGTCGGCCGTAACCCGAAGGAGGTCCTCCGGGTCCTGGACGCGCTCCAGACGGACGAGCTGTGCCCCTGCAACTGGTCGAAGGGCGACGAGACCCTCGACCCCGTCGCGCTGCTCTCCGGGGAGTGATCTGACATGTCGCTGGATGCCCTGAAGTCCGCGATACCGGACTACGCCAAGGACCTGAAGCTCAACCTGGGCTCGGTCATCGGCAACTCCGACCTGCCGGCCCAGCAGCTCTGGGGCACGGTGCTGTCGACGGCGATCGCCTCGCGCTCCCCCATCGTGCTGCGCGAGCTGGAGCCGGAGGCGAAGGCGAACCTGTCGCCGGAGGCGTACACCGCCGCCAAGGCCGCCGCCGCGGTGATGGCGATGAACAACGTCTTCTACCGCACCCGTCACCTGCTGTCGGACCACGAGTACGGCACCCTGCGCGCGGGCCTGCGGATGAACGTCATCGGCAACCCGGGCGTCGACAAGGTCGACTTCGAGCTGTGGTCCTTCGCGGTCTCCGCCATCAACGGCTGCGGTATGTGCCTGGACTCGCACGAGCAGGTGCTGCGCAAGGCCGGCCTCGACCGTGAGGTCGTCCAGGAGGCGTTCAAGATCGCCTCCGTGATCCAGGCCGTCGGCGTCACGCTGGACGCCGAGGCGGTTCTGGCCGAGTAACCCCCCGGCCGCCTGCCTCGCATCGCAGGGCCCCGCCCACCTGACCGGTGGCGGGGCCCTGTTGGCGTTCCGGCTACTCCGACGGGGTCTGCGGGGTCGGCTCCGCGCTCACCGCCGTGGCCCCGCGTGGCCGCACCGAGTGCCGCAGCGCCGACTTCTGGGAATACGACCGCAGATACCCGGCGACCGTGTTCGTCACCGCGACCAGCGGCACGGCGACCACCGCACCGCCGATCCCGGCCACCATTCCCCCGCACGCCACCGCCAGCACCACCGCCAGCGGATGCACCCGCACGGCCCGCCCGAGGATGAACGGCTGCAGGATGTGCCCCTCGATCTGCTGCACCGCGAGCACCACCACCAGCGTCATGACGGCCGTGAACACCCCCTGGGTGACCAGCGCGACGACCACCGCCAGCGCCCCGGACACCACGGCGCCGACCAGCGGGATGAACGCGAACAGGAAGATGAACACCGCCAGCGGCACGGCCATCGGCACATCGAGGAAGTAGATCCCCAGTCCGATGAAGATCGCGTCGATCAGCGCCACGATCACCGTGCCCCGCACATACGCCGTCAGCGTCCGCCACGCCGCGGGACCGGCCCCGGCCACCCCCGGCCGCGCCGCCGCCGGCACCAGCTTCAGCGTCCACTCCCAGATGCGCTTGCCGTCGTAGAGCAGGAACAGCGTCGAGAAGACCGCCAACAGGATCCCGGTGAGCGCCTCGACGACGACCGTCACGCCCTCCAGACCCGCCGAGGTGATCTGGTCGGTGTTCGCCCCGACCGCCTCGCGCAGGTTCTTGGCGATCTCGTTGATCTGCTTGTCCGTGACGTGGAAGGGGCTGTTCAGCAGCCAGTTACGCAACTCGTCGATGCCGTCCTGGATCTGGCCCGAGAGGTCGTCGATGTTCTCCATGACCTGCCAGGTCACGAACCAGCCGATGAGGCCGATGACGACGAAGCCGAGGACGGCCGTCAGCGCGGTCGCCGGGCCGCGCGGCACGCCGTGGCGCCGCAGCCGCGCCACCGTCGGCTGCAGGATCGCCGTGATGAGCAGCGCGATGACGAACGAGAGCACCACGAGCTGGACGGCGCTGATGATCCGCATCAGCACCCAGAGGGTGCCCGCGAGGACGAGGAGCCGCCAGCCGGCCTCGGCCGCGACCCGCACTCCCCACGGCACGGCCAGGGCGGGATCGGGGCGGGCGGCGACGTCGGGGGCGTAGTCCGGGGGCGGCGGCACGTGATCACCGGCGAGCATCCCGGGCTCGGGGTCGTCCTGCTCCCGTTCGGCCTCGGCGCGGCGTTCGTTGTACCGCTCGCTCATCTCGGTCAGCCCGGCACCGAGCCGGCCGAGCCACCCTGGCACTCGCGACATGATCCGTCCTTTTCCCCCGTCTTGGCGCACCACTCCCCCGGGGAGCCGTCCGTCCGACCGTACATGGCGCGAGCCCCGCACCGGACGACGGTGCGGGGCTCGCGCGAAGGACGGGTTCGGCCGGGGGCCGGTCGGCTCAGTACCAGTTGTTGGCCTGCCAGAACGACCAGGCGTCACAGGGGCTGCCGTAGCGGTCGTTCATGTAGTTGAGGCCCCACTTGATCTGGGTGGCCGGGTTGGTCCGCCAGTCGGCGCCGGCGGACGACATCTTGGTACCGGGCAGCGCCTGGAACATGCCGTAGGCCCCGGAGGAGGGGTTGACGGCCTTGTAGTTCCAGTCGGACTCGTGGTCCACGATGTTGCTGAAGCACTGGAACTGACCCGCCGGCACCATCTGCCGTGCCATCGCCTGGATCTGGGCGATGCTGTAGGAGCTCGCGACGGGGAAGTCGGAGATGTCCTTGGAGCGGCTGGCGGCGGCTTCCTTGACCTCCGCCGCGCGCTCCTTGGCCTCCTTCGCCGCCTTGGCCGCCTTCTCGGCGGCTTCCTTCTTGGCGACGGCCGTGTCGGCGGCGGCCTTGCGGGCGGCCTCCTCGGCGTCCTTCTTCGCGCTCGCGTCCGCCTGAATGGCCTGTGCGTCGGCCTGCTGCGTCAGCGACGCGGTCTGCACCTGGGCCTGCTGGCCCGCGGGGATGTCCGCGAGCAGCGTGGCGCCGGTTGCCGTCGCTTCCGCGTCGTTGTTCTGCGCGGTGCTGCCCGAGGCAACGCCGACGACGCTTCCGACAGCGGTGACCGCCGTGGCCGAAGCCACTGCGAATCCCCGGACCGAGATCCGGCTCACACGGTTTCCTTCCAGCATCGCCCGCTTCGGTGACCCTCGCGGACGCAATCGTGCCCCTGGCACTGGCCTCCCCAACTGCGGGGTCACGGGAGGCGCGGGCCCGGTGGGCAACTCCCCCGAGGGGAGCGCCGCGTGTTGCTCGGGCGGCATACGACATCGCTATGCAGTTGAGGCTGTTGCTTTTGTGGTGCCGTACCGCTGGGGGTACAGGTGTGTCGTATGCGGGGCCTGACAGGAGTGAGACTCTGCCGTAACACGACGGGGCAAGGCAATTCCGAGTTGCGTGTGAAAGCTCACATCCCGTTTGGCGCAGGTAATTCCACGGAACGGCCACACGCGAAGGCGCCGCCCGGCTAGGCTCTTGGCCTTTTCCGGACGGCGCCAACTATCGCATAACCGCTACTACTTACCGCGGTCGGTCAGATCTGCCCGTCTTCGAGCATTTCGGTCACAAGGGCGGCGATCTGGGACCTCTCGGACCGCGTCAGGGTCACGTGCGCGAAAAGCGGATGCCCCTTCAGCTTCTCGACGACGGCGACGACACCGTCGTACCGGCCGACCCTGAGGTTGTCCCGCTGGGCCACGTCATGGGTGAGAACCACCCGTGAATTGGCCCCGATCCGGGACAGAACGGTAAGAAGCACGTTCCTTTCCAGCGACTGGGCCTCGTCCACGATCACGAAGGCGTCGTGCAGCGAGCGGCCGCGGATGTGGGTGAGCGGCAGGACCTCCAGCATCCCGCGCGCGGTGACCTCCTCGATGACCTCCCGGGACGTGACCGCCGACAGCGTGTCGAAGACGGCCTGTGCCCAGGGGCTCATCTTCTCGGCCTCGGAGCCCGGCAGATAGCCCAGCTCCTGCCCGCCCACCGCGTACAGCGGACGGAAGACCATCACCTTCTGGTGCTGACGGCGCTCCAGCACCGCCTCCAGACCGGCGCACAGCGCCAGCGCCGACTTGCCGGTGCCGGCCCGGCCGCCCATCGACACGATCCCGACGTCCGGGTCGAGCAGCAGGTCGAGCGCGATCCGCTGCTCGGCGCTGCGGCCCTTGATGCCGAACGCCTCACGATCGCCGCGCACGACCCGGATGGTGCCCTCGGGCGTGACCCGCCCGAGGGCCTTGCCGCGCTCCGACTGGATCATCAGGCCTGTGTGCACCGGCAGGCCGGCGGCCTCGGGGACGTGGACGTGCCCCTCCTCGAAGAGGATGTCCACCTGCTCGCCGGGCAGGGTCAGTTCGGACATTCCGGTCCAGCCGGAGGAGTCCGTGATGGCGAGTTCCGCGCGGTACTCCTCGGCGAGGAGCCCGACGGAGGACGCCTTGATCCTGAGCGGGAGGTCCTTCGACACGACGGTGACGTCGAACCCCTCGGCCTGCAGATTGCGGGCGACCGCGAGGATGCGGGAGTCGTTGTCCCCCAGGCGGTAGCCGCTGGGCAGCACGCTGGGGTCCGAGTGGTTGAGCTCGACACGGACGGTCCCGCCCAGATCCCCCGTGGGGATGGGTGCGTCGAGGCGACCGTGCCGGACCCGGAATTCGTCGAGCAGGCGGAGGGCCTGCCGGGCGAAGTAGCCGAGTTCGGGATGGTGCCGCTTCGCCTCCAGCTCCGTGACCACGACGATGGGGAGCACGACCTCGTGCTCGTCGAAGCGGTTCAGGGCGTTCGGGTCGGCCAGCAGGACGCTGGTGTCGAGAACATAGGTGCGCCGGTCGGGCTTGTGGCGCTTTGTGCTGGTCACCACGGAAGGACGTACCCCCTCGGATGAGGTCGGGGAGCGACGGTATGGAGCTGGACCGGTCGTCGGCCGCCCTGCGCGGGCCGAGAACCGGCCCTCCGCCTCTTCGTCCGTGCTGTGACCGCACGATCGGGCTGGTGCAAAGGGCCTCCCGGGCGGACGGCCCCGTGCCGTCCGCTGAGATCCGACACCCGTGGTTCGGGCGTCGACCTGTCTGGGTTATGCCCTCGAACGAGCGTCGCCATGCCACGGCATATGACGGCGAGCCGGTGAACTCGGCGTTACAGGCGTCGCCAAGGGGGTACCGGGAGGTGTTGTGACGTGGGACGTCCTGCGTCCGGGTACCCGTCTGGGGGTACGTCAGCCGCCGTAGCGCCGGTGGCGGGCGGCGTAGTCGCGCATGGCCCGCAGGAAGTCCACCTTGCGGAACGCCGGCCAGAACACGTCACAGAAGTAGTACTCCGAGTGCGCGGTCTGCCAGAGCATGAATCCGGACAGCCGCTGCTCGCCGCTGGTGCGGATCACCAGGTCGGGGTCGGGCTGGTCGCTGGTGTAGAGGTGACGCCCGATCATGTCGATGTCGACGGCCTCGGCGAGCGCCTCCATCGAGGTGCCCTTGTCCTGGGCGTCGAGCAGCATCGACCGCACCGCGTCGGCGATCTCCTGGCGTCCGCCGTAGCCGATGGCGACGTTGACCACTATTCCGTCGACGTGCGCGGTGGTCTCCTCGGCCTCCTTGAGGATCGTCTGGAGCCCCGAGGGCAGCAGGTCGGGCGTGCCGACGTGGTGCACGCGCCAGCGGCCGTCGGCGGCCAGGGTGCGCACGACGTCCTCGATGATGCCGAGCAGGGGGACGAGCTCTTCCCGCGGCCGGTCGAAGTTGTCCGTGGACAGGAGCCAGAGGGTGACGACCTCGACGTCGGTCTCACTGCACCAGCCGAGGAACTCCTCGATCTTCCCGGCCCCCGCCCGGTGGCCGTCGACGGTGCTGGAACCGGCGGCCTTCGCCCAGCGCCGGTTGCCGTCCATGATGACGCCGATGTGCTTGGGCACCTGAGCGTGGTCCAGGTGACCTTCCACCCGGCGTGCGTACAGCCTGACCAGCAGGCCACGCAGCTTGTCGCGCAGGTTCACGTGATTGTCAGCCCCTCCGTACGGATCGGACAGGCCGCGGCGTGCGGCCCGGTCGTGGCCGCGGGCGGTCCCTGCCCGTATGGCAGTCCCCGGAGGCGAAGCCTACCCTCGCCGCGGCCCTGGGCCGCCAACGGGGACGGAACGAACGGTTCCGGCCGATGGTTCGAGCCGCCCGGCGGGCCAAGAAAAACGGGCCGGTCCGTGGGGGGGAGACGGACCGGCCCGAGGGGGGGTTTCCACCATAACCCTTCGTGAGTGCTGCTGCGTGCATCGGCGTGCCACAACTACTCTCCGGAGCCGCCCGGCGACGCGGCGACGCAAGCGGTGGCCCTCATTCAGGGCTCGCCTCTGGCCGAAACTTGGCGCATAAGCTGGGGAATCAGGCATTCCGTGGCCGGGAACCGGAGGATTTGCCGCACCTTGGGGCCCGCTCGGGTGACTTGTCCCGACATCCCCCCGACGGGTGACGCGCATGTGAACGCCCGCTTGACCCGGGGACGGACCGCGGATCGCCTGCGTGCCGCCCGCCCGCCGAAGTTTGCCGACGGGACGTCGACGCCGTGCGGCTCGACGGGTGGACCCTGGCACCGCGCAGCCCCCTCCACTGCGCGGTACCGCACGCGCAGCTTTGCTCACGCGAATTGCCCTCGTTCGAATTTACGCGAGCGGCCGCGCGGACGCGAGCTGCGGGCGATAACGATGTGAAAAACCCCGTCGGGAGATGCGCAAGTGCGGTGGGTGGGAGGAGGGACGGCGGGAGGTGCGGATCGAACGGGGCCTTGAGGCCCGGGAGCTCCGTAGCCGGGCTCTATCGGTGGGCGCCATCAGTGGGCTCCCGGGTGGGCGTCCTCGGTGGCCCTCTATAGGACGGAATCTGTCCTTGTTGCCGTCTAACGTCGCTTCATGACGACGACCGTGAGGATCACGTGGGACGCGGCGAGCGCACGCCGGGCGCGGCGGCAGTTCCTGACCAGGCCGGCCGCGACCGGGACGCCGGTCGCCGAGGTGGTGGGCGCGATGCTGGGGGCGCACGCGCAGGTGCTCTCCGCGGCCGAGCTGTCGGTGGGGATGCGGACGGACGCGGCGACACGGGCGGACGTGCGGGCCGCGCTCTGGGACGACCGGTCCCTGATCAAGACGTACGGCCCCCGCGGCACGGTCCACCTTCTCCCGGCCCGCGAACTCCCCCTCTTCTCGGCGGCGCTGACCGCGGTACCGACCGGGCCGAGCCCGTTCCCGCCCGATGTACGGCTCACCGAGGAGCAGGCACGCCAGGTCGTGACGGCGATCGGTGACGCGCTCGACGGCAGGTACCTGACCCTTGACGAGCTGTCCGACGAGGTCGTCGCCCGTACGGGCCCCTGGGCCGGTGACCGTGTGATGCCGGCGTTCCAGGACCTGTGGCCGCGCTGGCGCCAGGTGATGCACCGGGCCGGCTGGGCGGGCGCGCTGTGCTTCGGCCCGAACCGCGGCCGCAAGGCGACGTATACGCGGCCGCCGCGGGGGGACGTCGGGGCGGGGGCAGGGGCCGGGAATGGCGCCGGGGCTGGGGAGGCTCTGGCCGCTTTCGTCCATCGCTACCTCTACGCGTACGGTCCGGCGACCCCGCAGCACTTCGCGCGCTGGCTGGCGGCGCCGCCCGGCTGGGCGACGGCCCTGTTCGGCGAACTGGCAGCCGAGGGACGTATCGAGGAGATCGACTTCGAGGGGATGCCGGCGTGGGTGGCGGCGGGAGACACCGACTTCCAGGACGGACCGTCCGGCCCGAACGGTGCGGAGGGTGCGGAGGGACCGGACGGCCCGGCGCGGGGTGTGCGCCTGCTTCCCTACTTCGACGCGTATGTCATCGCCGGTCAGCCTCGCGAGCGGCTGTTCCCCGGGAAGGCGTACCAGCGCGCTCTCGGCGGCGGGCAGGCGGGCAACTACCCCGTGCTGCTCGTCGACGGTGTGGTGGCGGGGGTGTGGCACCAGCGGCGCAGTGGCCGCCGTACGACCGTCACGGTCGAGCCGCTCGTACGGCTGACGGCACAACAGCGACGGGAGCTGGACGAGCAGGTGGAGCGGGTGGGCGAGGTGCTGGAGGCGACGCCGGAGCTGGTGGTGGGAGAAGTGACGGTGGGTCCGCACGCGTGATCACCGGCTGGGTGTGCGTCAGCCGGGCTTGCGTGCGTCGAAGAGGTGGCGGGTGCTGTGAGCGACGAAGGGCCCCTCGGCCTACCCGGAGTGTTGCAGCAGCCACGGACAACGGGCCCTCAGGGAACCAGGGGCCGCACTTCCTCGGCGGCGAACCGTACGAATCCCTCCGGGTCGGGCTCGTCCGCCGTCGGCTGCAGGACGACGCTGTCGGCCCCGGCCTCGACCAGTCGCCCGACGGCTTCGGCGACGGCCCGGGCGTCCCCGGCGACTCCGAGGTCCGGAACGGCTTCGTCCCCCTCGGCCGTGAGCTCCGCACGCAGCCGGGCGGCGGCGTCGGGCCCGGTGGCGGTGAGGAGATAGACGACCAGGGGGTGGGGCCCTGCCCCCCGTCCGGCCGCGGCGCGCCCCTCCTCGACGAGCTGCCGCGCCTTGCGCACGCCCTCGGCGTTCGTGGAGGCGGTGAGGATGGTCCCGTCGGCGGCCTCTCCGGTGAGCCGCAGGGACCGCGGGCCGGTGGCCCCGGCCAGCACCCCGCCGTGGGGGCCCTCGGGCGGCCAGTCCAGGGCGACGTCGTCGAGCTTGACGTACCGCCCGTCGACGGTGACCCGTTCGCCGCGCAGTAGAGCCCTGAGCGCGAGGAGGTGCTCGCGCAGCAGGGTGACCGGTGACTCGACCCGGGCGCCGACCTGCCCCATCCAGTCCTGCACGCCGTGGCCCACACCGAGGATCGCCCGCCCGGGGAACATCCGGTGCAGGGAGGCGGCCTCCATGGCGGTGATGGCAACGTTCCGCAAGGGCACGGGCAGCAGCCCGACCCCGACCCGCACCCGCCCGGTCCACGCGAGAGCGGCTGCGGCGGTGGAGATGCCGCCTTCTCTGAAACAGTCTTCCCAGAGCCAGAGCTGCTCCAGGCCTGCGTCATCGGCGATTCGGGCAACGGATCGGAGTCGTTCCGGGGCGAGTTGGGGACGGAATACGGCACCTAGTGCGGTCATGAGGTCTTCCTATCCGGCACGGAACGGCTTCACAACTCCATGGGTGAAGGATCACAAGCAACGTCAGCCCGCGGCTGGCGTCAGCGGTTGACCGACTGGATCTCCTGGACGACCACATTCTGCTCCCCGCCGAAAGAACCGTCCGGCAGCGGCTGTTCGCCGGCCACGCCTGTACCGGTCCAGTGGATCTTCCAGGTGAGCGTCGCCCTGAGCTGGTACGAACCATCGCCCGACGACCGGAGATACTTCACGCCGCAGGAGGGGGTCTCGTCAGCCTTGCCCTTGGCGTATGGCTCACCGATTCGTCCGTTTTGGATCTGGCAAACGCCCGAGGCGGGGTAAGTCTCGGCGTCCGTGGTGCCCGGTTCAATCTTCACCGATTCGGGTTCGGCCGTTGTGGTCGCCTGGATGCCCAGGAGTGGAACGGAGGCCGTCACGGACACAGGCTTGAATTCCGCCGCGTCCAGCCACGCCCAAGTAGGCAGATTCACTTTTGTGTTCGCCTGCGGGGCGAGATTCATCTTCGTGGAAGGTACGCGCACTTCGGCGTAGGCAAGCTGCGCGAGGACCTCGGCAGTGATGGCTTGCGGGATGTCGGCCGGCGGATCGTCGTTCTCGTCCACCCAGAAGATGGGCTTCGTGCAGTCAAGCGCCCCGGGGTCCCCCTCCCGGCCGGGCGTGACGTAGAAGTCCCACCAGTAGCCCTTGCCGGCCTTGTCCTTGTTGAAGTCTTTGTAGGGGTGGCCGTTGACGTAGCGATCGCGCTGCTCGGCATCCCACTCGTAGCCTGTCGAGCCGGCTTCCCAAGTGGGTTCCAGGTACTTCTGCAGCTGCTCCGGCGTGTACTTCGGAGCGTAGTAGCAAGCCGGCGGGGTCCAGGTCGTCGAAGACGTCACCGGGCCTGCCGCCTGTCCCGAGCCGTTGTCGGAACGGTCGAAGACGACGACTCCGGCGGTCGACGACAGGGTGCCGCCGCCGTCTGAGTCACCGTGGGCGTCCGTCTTCGCAGGAGGCATCTGTGATCCGCCACCAATGACGTTGTCCGCCTCTGCGGGGGCTCCACACAGCAGCATCGAACCGATCGCGACGGGCACGATCAAAGCCCGGGAAGCCGGTCTCAGGGCTGGCACCTGTCGCTCCCCCTCTGGGAAAGGATCTTCTCGATGACCCACACACCCTTGTCGTTCTTCTGCAGCAGGGTGTTGTAGAGCACGTAGCTGTTCTTGGATGCCGGGGTTTTGTTGATCTTCTTGTTCTTCAGGTACATGTCGTAGGCCTTGCTCTGGTCTTCGCAGTACACGAGCGACCCACTGCCCTCACCCCTGACGTTGACCACGGGGTCGTAGAAGCGATATGCGCCCGTGACACGCGCTTTGGCCTTGACATAGGCCTGAATGAACGTCTGCGTTCCTGCGGCCGCCTCGCCCTCGTAGTAATAGAGGTACGCCTTGTCGAGCGCGTTCTGGTTGACGATCGCCAGGTCCACTGCCTTGATGGACTGTTCGCTGTCCGCCAGGATCGCGTCCTTCTCCTTGTCCCCTGTCTTGGGCCAGTCGAAGGTGTAGGAGAGGTCCGAGGGCAGTTCGATGTTCGGCCGGCCGACGGAGTCCGCAGCGCTCGGAGAGGGGGAGGGCGACGCCTTGTCCTGGGTGTCCGCTCCCGCGATCTTGTCGTTGTCCTTGCCCTTGGAGCTGTCGTCGCTTCCGCACGCGGACAGCGTCAGGGCCGCTGCGGCGGTCAGCGTGAGCGCTGCGAGGAGGGTGGGGCGGCGGGTCACGGTCGGCTCCCGGGAGGTGGCGAGGGCTTCTCTTGAGCGAACCAAAGCTATACAGCGGGGTGCGGCCGCACCAGGGTGAAGGTTGTTAACTGACGGGGCGTATGGGGAGGAATTAGTGATTCGTCGTCACTTTCGCGCCGTAACGGTTACATAACACGCCCAGAGGAGGCGTCAACAGCAGTGCTGCTCGGGGCGTTTCAGTCAGGAATCAGCAAAGGGCATGGGTCCTTGGGCCCATGTGAGGGGCTGTCGATATGGATACGTTCGGGGCGACGAGCCACCGGCAGGTGGTGGCACGGTCGGAGGGGGTCCGGATGGGGCGGCGTTGGCGGGACGGGCGTGGGGAGCTGGTCGTGCACAGGGGTGACGGCGGACCGTCCCTCAGAGTGCCGCTGGAGATCGCTGGCTCCTACCGGGCCCGTACGAAGGGGCTGTTGGGGCGGGACTCCATCGACGGGGCGATCCTGCTCTCCCCCGCCAACAGCGTGCACACCTTTCGTATGCGCATGCCGATCGATGTCGCCTATCTCGATCGGCGTCTTCGCGTCATCGCCGTGCGGACCATGCGGCCGGGGCTGCTGGGGGTGCCCCGGTTGCGGGCCCGGCATGTGGTGGAGGCCGGGGCCGGGGTGATGAGTGAGTGGGGGGTGCGGGAAGGAACGCGGGTGGAGGTCGTCGGGCCGGTGGAGTGAGGTGAGTGGCCTCGTTCGAAGGGCTCGGGTGGTGCTGTCAGGGGCTCGGCCGACTCCACCGTCCATTCGGCGAAGCGACCGGGTTCCGGGGCTCATAGCCGGCCAATCATAGGCGCACCCAGCGGTCGCATGGGATGGAGTCGCTTTTGTGAGTACCGACTTGTATGGATGGCTGGAGTGCAGGCATGAGCCCAGGCGCTACAGCGCTGGAGACGTTCCGTGGGAGGCCTTCTCCGAACTACGGCATCTTTATTGGGCCCGGGATTACATGTCGTTGTCAGCACTCTTCGACGTCCGGAGTGTGGAGCCTGTCAAAGCTCTCTTTCCTGACCGCGGAGTGCCTGTAGATGTCTCGGACAGGGCACGGAAAGATGTGGACGAAATCGAGGGTCACAGTCATTCGTGGTTCTCCGGGCGTGAACTGTCGGCTGTCGACTGGAACGCCCCCTGCACCGACGGCCCGTCTCGGTACTGGGTCCGCCGCTGGTCCCGTGCGGATGAGGGATCCCTCGTGCCCGAGGGACTGACCGTGCTCCCGGATGAGCTGTACGACTCGGCCGGCGCCACGTTCGGAGAAGTCAACATCGCTCACTCCCGGTGGCCCGCTGGCGGAGAGCTTCCGCTCGGCAACGAGGTGTACCGACCTGTCTCCCCTGCCTACCGCGACCTGATACCGGCCGACGGACCGTGGCAACCTGTGTGGAATGTGATGGGCACGCTGGCCGAACTCCATGGTGAGGACAACGTCCGCCTCGTAGTCTGGTTCGGCGGCTGAAGGGAAACCTGGGGGCACCGGTCGTGCGTCACGCGGTGACGGCTTCCGAGCCGTCACCCTCCTTCTCGTCTTCGCCTCGGCCTACTGTCATTCCATCCCTGGACGCCTGAGCCGTCGTCAACCGAACCAGACGACCAGACGTACGTTGTCGTCCCCGTGCTCGTCTACGAGGTCCCGCATCGCATTCCAGACCCGGGACCAGGGTGCCTGGTCCGGAGGAGCGAGCATCCGCGCTGTGAGAATCACGGGGCGGTACACGGCGCCGTCCAGGTGGACCTCGCCGCCCTGCGGCCATTCCGCTGGGCTGTACACATCCTCGCCGAAAGCATCGGCCGCGGCCTCATCCAGGCCGGGCGTGGCTGAGGCCCACACGATGTCGTGTTGGACGAGCTCGCCGTCGTCACCAGGCCGCCACAGGCCCGCCCAGTAATAAGCAGGCTCGTCGGCGAGCGGGGCGTCCCAGTCGACCACGGCGACTTCGGCCCAGGTGGCATACGTGTGGCTGTGCTGATAGTCCTCGCATCCGGTATCCCGTACCGGATCCGAGGGGTTACTCGGAAGCCCGCGGTCGGCGAAGAGCGGACGATCCACACCCCCCGTCCCGCCGAAGCCGAAGAGACACCCCCACGCCTCGCGGTTCCGCCCCAATTGCAGGTCCAGAAGGTCGACCGCCATCTCCCAGTGCCCGTCGGCCGAGCGAGTCTCGATCACACCATCTATGTCTGCGCCCACTGAGTTGCCCCCCTGATAACGAGCCGCACTGTCACGGCTTCAGGCGTTCCCCTGCGCCGCCTCGGTCAGCAGGCGCGTCGCTTCGACCACTGCGACGTTCCGGTCGATGTAGCGCTTGGCAAGTTCCTGGGCCCATGGGGAGAAATGGTCTACTTGCCAGAGCCAGGAGAGAATCCCTTCCGCGGTCCAGGCACCGATGCGCGCCGCCCACCGGTCGCTGAACTCTTCAGGCCCTTTGCCTTGCACATCCAGCCCCAGCTGCTTGCACTCGTACCAGCCCTCGGTCATGCGCTCACGAGTGACGAGCGTGATATCGGGCATCAGATCTCGCAGAACCATACGGATCTCCAGCCAATCGGGGCGCTCATCCTCATCCTCGTCCCAGTCCCCCTCCCACTCGGGAACGGGCTCCGGAAACGGCATCTTCATGCTGGGCAGAAGTGCTTCGAGAACGGCGCGGGCTTGAGCCAAGCGCTCCTGCTTCGGGTCCTCCTCGATCTCCCAGCCGCCATGCCAACCGAAGGTCACGTCTCGAACCACCTCCGGCAGCAACAGCTCCTCATCCTCGACAGGACGGTCAGCCATCGCCTGATACTCCGGCTCACGTAGACGCCTCAGCCACCAGCGGCCCCAGCGTCGATCGCCCTCGTTCACCCGCGTGTCAGGCACCAGTCGTGCCAGCGCCTGCTCGCCGTACGGCACACCCAGTTGGAACAAGACGCTGATCGCGTCGTGCGCCGCAAGTCCGGCGCGCACACACGCCTCGGCAAGAACGGCTGCCTCAGCGGTGGCCGTCACTCGGCCGAGCTCGGCGGCTTTCCTCAGAGAAGACAGCAGGCCACGGATGCGGGACGAGGCCGCCCTACGGGCACGGTGGGCTATGAAGAGCCGCCGCTGCCCGCCAGTAAGCGGAAGGTCAGGCTCCCTCTCAAAACGCTCGTAGAGTCCGTGCAACTCTTCGGAAGTCCAGTAGCCCTCGGTGCTCGGCGGAGCGTCGGCCATCGCTGCCGCCAGCTCCCCGAGAATGCCGGCCATCTGCTGATCGTCGGTCATGAGACCCCAGGTACTCCATCGCGGTCTTCGGGTCCTCCATCGCTCACCGACCTCGGTCAGCTTCATCTTGGTGGTGGCCTTCGGGCCCAGAAGCTCTTGTGCAGGTGGAGCAGGAGAGGCTGCTCCACCTTCCTTTCAGCTTCCGCGCCTACTACTACTGGGGCCTCTCAGTCTCCAGATCGAAGAGCCTCCCCTGTGCCGCCTCCGCGTTGTCCCAACTCGCCGGACCGCCCGGCTTCACCGACAGGCGATCCAGAGCCGCCCTGGCCTCAGGGCTCCCCATCGTGCCCAGCAACTCGATGGCAGAGTCCGCGCCGATGTCCTCGATCACGCAGCGCTCGGCCGTATCCACCGCCCAGTCGGCGAAACGGCCGGGGTCGGAGTCCAGGGCCAGCCAGCGGAACACCGAGTCGGCGATGTCGTCCCGCAGCCGCGGGATCATGGCGAGTATCGCCGCTTCGACGTGATCAACGACATGCCGCTGAAGCGGGTACAGCCTCTCCCGTCCCCGCCACTCGCGCACCAGCTCGTCCACACCGGCCCATGTCACCTGGCTCGTGCGGGGCATCCTCTCCCCCACCGCCTGGTGGAACTCCTCCCACACGTGCCACAACAGGCCCGGAGAGGGCGGCTGAGGCACATCCGGCGCCAACTCCGGGTCCTCCAGCAGCTCGGTCACCACCTGCCGAGCCTCCACCACCCGCTCATCGGTGCGCGGCAGGTTCCCGATCCGGTGCCAGTCGCCCTCGTCCCATGGCTGTGGCAAGGACCGAAGGGCGCGGGGCAGAACGTAGTCACCCTCCGGATCACACCATCGCGCGACCTGCGGATCCCACATCTCCTCGGCACTCCGCACCGCGTCCGACTCGCTCATCTCCGCCGTCCTGCCACGTCTCGTGGCTGTCGTCCACTCGTTCATCTCAGTCGATGCCCAGGTACGCCTTTGCGCTGTCCGGGTCCTTCATCTTCGACCAGTCCATCGTGCCGTTCGCCGTTCGCTCGTCGATGGCACGCTGCATCCTGCCGAGCTGGTCGGCGGACAGACCCTGGCCCGCCACCTTCACGTCCACACCGTTCTTGGCCATCTCACCAGCCGCCGTTCTGGTGTCCTTCGCCGGCTTGCCGTTCCGGGCGGGCTTGAACTCGCTGAAGACCGACGTCCAACGGTCCGCCGTCTCGATCTCCACGGTGGCCTTGCGTCCCGGCTCCTTGCTCGCCCACTTCTTGAGCCTCGCGACCTGATTGGCGAAGTCCGCCTTACGTGTGGCCGAGCCCGCGTTCTTGACCTCCTTGACGTGTACAGTGCCGTTCTTGTCCTTGTAGACCACGTCCGCGTCCGGGATCTCGTCGAGATTCACCTTCTCCCCGTTGCCCAAGTCAGCCTCCTTGCGGTTCATCTTGCCGCCGACTCCGGCGTCCACGTCGGTTCCGGGGGCCGCGTCGTCGGCAGCGCGGCGCAGGGCGTTCACCTCCGCGCGTGCCTCGGCGAGCTTGTTGGCGTCGGAGGCATTGGCGACCTTGCCTTCCAGCGCCGCGGCGGCATCGCCGTTGACGTTTCCGCGGCGTGCGAGGTCGGTGATCTCGTCGAGCGAGTCGGCCGCGTCCTTCTTGCTGATCTCACCGGGTTCTGGGGGGTCCTTGGCGCGGTTGACGAGCCCGTCGATCTGGTCGTCAGGCACCGAAGAGCCCTGCTCCCGCAGCGCGGCCTTCGCCGCTTCGGCCCTGGCGTCGAGCGCCTGCTGCTGGGCCTGGCGTGCGTCGTCGGCGTCGTCGCCCGTGCATTCCTTGTCGCCTCCTGCGGCGACGACGATC
The DNA here is from genome assembly GCF_040296465.1 of Streptomyces sp. NPDC002130. Lineage (NCBI taxonomy): Bacteria > Bacillati > Actinomycetota > Actinomycetes > Kitasatosporales > Streptomycetaceae > Streptomyces > Streptomyces sp. NPDC002130. Next base: position 1,354 of record NZ_JBEOXI010000079.1, on the reverse strand, counting down.
CGGTCGCCCTGCGAGGCTGCCAGGACGCCCGTGCCGGTGCCCGGGACTCCGCGCAGGCCGCCGCCACCGCCGTAGGGGACGCGCCCGATCGCGATGGTGCAGCTGCCGTTCTTCTCGGCCTTCTTCTTGGCCTCGTCGGCATGCTTCTGGGCCTCGTCCGCGGCCTTCTTCGCTCCGTCGAAGTCGCCCGCCTTGGCCGCCTTGGCCGCCTTCTCCGCCGCGTCGGACGCCTTGTCGAGGGCTTCACCGACCTCGGCCAGCTTCTTGAACTTGGTGAACTTCGTGATGGTCTTCGGGCTGAAGATACCGACGACGCCGACCACGGTGTTGCCGATGGAAGCGCCGTAGTTGCCCTTCTCCCAGTTCTCCTTGTCGACGAAGGTGTCGGTCGCCAGGTCGGACACGAAGTCCTCAGGCGAATTGACCCAGCCCCATACGGAGGAGACGTAGTTCCCCTTGTCCCACTTCTCGCCCAGCTCGTCGGCCTTGTCGCCCCACCAGCCGGTGGTGTAGCTCTTCAGACCGTTCCAGGTGTCCTTGACCGAGCCGACCGGGTCGCTGACGACGTCCATCGTGCTGGCCAGGAAGCTCTTGGTCGGCGCCACGAAGAAGCCCCGGACATGGTCCATGAACGTCCTGTCGTGACGCTCCTGGTCATGTACGTCGTCCCAGAGGGACTTGTCCTCGAACGGGCCCGGAGCGAGCGGGATCGTGTCGTTCGGGCCCGCGCCCTCGTAGGTGATGATCTGGGCCGACGCGGGGATGTCGCTGCCGCTCGTGTCACCGAGGCCCGTTCCGTCGCGGAATTCCGTGCCGCCGTCGGTATCCGTGCCGCCGTCGGCTTCCGTGTCTCCCTGGCCGTCCGCACCTCCCTGGGTGCCCGACCCACCTTGGGTTCCCGAGTCGCCCTGGGTGCCCGCATCGTCGTTCGTTGCCGTGCCGCCGTCCGCGTCCGCGCCGTTGCCGCGGTCGGCACCCGTGTCCGAGTCGCCCTGCTCCGCAGTGTCGTTGTCCCCGGCCGCACCCGTCTCCGTGCCATCGCCCTGCGGAGCGGGGCAAGCCGTGCCCGTCACCGAGCAGACCGCCGACTGGATGCCGTCGGCGATACGCCCGCCGAGGCCGCCAACCGAGAGCGCGACGACGATCGCCGCGACCACCGCGATGAGCCCCGCGTACTCCACCGCTGTCTGGCCCTCGTCCCGTCGCCAGCGGATCATTCTTTCCAGGCTGAACGGCCGCCGCTCCTCCCTGTCCTGGGGAGCGCTCTCGAACCACTCACGCGACCGGGCCCGGCGCAACAGCACGATGACCGCCACCGGCATCGCCGCCTGCGTGATGCCCCGCAGATCACCGT